>JAEZJK010000048.1 GCA_023415835.1 Bacillota bacterium | reverse complement strand
CTTGTTGGTAATTTTGATAAATACCGGCGCCGATCCCGGCGCCCCGGGCAGCTCCTTGGGAACCGTCGGTATTGTATAGTTCGACTTGAGCGCCGCTAATAGTAGCAAATGTTTCGCTAAAGACCGGACTTAAAAACATGTTGGCAAAACCGGCTTTGATGGTTGAAATGTCGATTCCCATTTGGCGCATGATTTCAATACCGTAATTCAAAGAATAGACGATTCCTTCCTGAGCGGCCCGGGCCAGGTGTTGTCGGCTGTGAATATTAAAGTCCAACCCGTGAATTACCGCTCCGGTTTTAATGTTCTCCAAGGTTCGCTCCGCGCCGTTACCATAAGGCAAGATGCTTAATCCGCAAGCGCCAACCGGAACTCCGGCCGACATTTGATCCATCTCACGATAGCTCAAGTTATTCATCATGTTATTCTTTAACCAACGGTATAAAATGGCGGTGCCATTAATGCAAAGAAGTGTCCCATAACGGGGGTTTGCCGGAGTATGGTTTACATGGACGAAGGTATTAACCCGGGATTTGGGATCATAATTCGGCTGGTCGCCAACGCCGTAAACTACACCGCTGGTACCAGCGGTAGCGGCAATTTCGCCGGGTTCCAAAACCTTTAACGACAAGGCGTTGTTTGGCTGGTCGCCGGCGCGGTATGAAACCGGCGTCCCTTTTTTTAAACCTAATTCCGCCGCCGCATCAGCGGTTAACTCGCCCTGGACCGAGAAGACCGGCGCTACCTCCGGGAAAAGGTCGGGAGAGATCCGGTAGTGATTTAGCACTAAAGCGGCGATCTTTTGGTTGGAATAATCCCAAAGAATCGCTTCCGATAAACCGGAGGGCGTAGTTTTGATTTCTCCGGTCAAGCGCAGGGCGATATATTCGCCGGGTAACATCGCCTTATAGATCTGGGCATAAACTTCGGGTTCATTTTCCTGGACCCATTTTAATTTGGAAGCAGTAAAGTTTCCAGGGGAATTAAGTAAAGATTTCAGGCAGTTTTCTTTTCCTAATGACTCAAAAGCTTCCTCCCCGATTTTTACGGCGCGGCTGTCGCACCAAATGATCGATGGGCGTAACAGCTGAAGATCCCGGTCTACAATTACCAATCCATGCATTTGATAGGAAATGCCAATCGCTTTAACCTCTTTAAGATCAATGCCGGATTTGCTTTGAATTATTGCGGTGGCCAGCTTGATATGTTTCCACCATTCTTTCGGATCTTGTTCGGCCCAACCCGGTTGGGGAGCGTGAATTTCCATTTCTTCCGAGGGGGATACAGCTGAAGCGACGGTTTTTCCGGAATCGATCTCCACTACGGACGCTTTAATTGAGGAACTCCCGATATCAAACCCTAGTAGATAGCCCAATTTTTCAGCCCCTTTCCACTTTACCTAATTTAATACAATTGATTAAATAACCTGTCAATCATTAAACTGCCGGCTCCTAAAGCAGTAGCTTGGTTCTTTAAGTTAGAAAATTGAAGTTCTACCCCACGATAGGAATATTCCAGGCAATGGTCTTTTATTTCTTTAAAAAGACGATATTGGATTAAATTGCCGGCCTCGGCGATCTTGCCGCCGATAATCACCATTTCCGGATTTAAGCCATTGATCAGATTCGCGACGCCTAGTCCCAAATAATCGGTGATTTCGTTGATAACTTTGGTTGCGACCGGATGGTTTTCAAAAAAGTCGTTTAGTAATTCTTCAAATGAGTTAAGGCTTGTTTCAGAATACTGACGGTAAAGATTTAAGGCGGCGCTATTGGACGCATATACTTCCCAGCATCCTTTTTTACCGCACCGGCAAGGGTGGCCATCGGGTGAAATGGTCATGTGGCCGAATTCACCGGCCAAATAATTATGACCGTAAAACAATTCGTTATTGATGATTAAACCGGTACCGATTCCTAAACCCACCGAAACATAAACCACATTAGCCTTTCCTTTAGCTGATCCGAAGTTCGATTCACCAACCGCCGCCGCTTTAGCTTCATTTTCGACAATAACCGGTAAATCAACAGGTAGAAGCGAGGCGAGATTGACATTTTTCCAACCTAAATTAGGAGCGAACTCGATAATCCCGGTTTGATAGTTGACTATTCCAGGAACACCTACTCCTATTCCTGCAATTTTAGATTTAGGCGTCATGGTTGAATCGCAGAGTCGAAGCATGGTTTGGTATAAGGTGGAAGCGATTTGCCATTCGTCGGTCCCGGTGTATTTCACCTCCTCGGTGCTTAGAATTTGACCCTGAAGATTGATTAAGAGCATTATCAAGCGATCAACCTGCAGGTCGACTCCGATTACATATGATGAATCAGGATTAAGGTGATATAACTCCGATTTACGTCCGCCACTGGATGCGGCATTTCCAGAAGCGACAATCCGGTTTTCATTCAATAACTCCGTAATGAAAGTTGCTACCGTGGTGATACTGACGTCTAATTTTTGGGCGATCTCTCTTTTGGTTAGCGACTCATTTTTACGGATTAGTTCCAAAATTTGTCGTTTATTGTTGGAACGCATTATCTGGTGGTTGATGGCTTTTTTCATTCTCATTCTCCGGGATGATTTGCCAAGGCATTGTTGCTTTTAAAAAAACTTTTCAAAAGTATTTTGTAAACATTTCGCCAAAAAAGACCGATTTCCTTTTTTTAAAAAAATAAAAACCCGGGGTTTAAATTCCGGGTTTTTGAAGAGATTGAATGAAGCCGTTACTGTAAATGCATGGTCCAGTTTGCGCCGCTGTTATTGTCCCAGTTCGCCGCGCTGTCCTTAAAACAGAAGTTCAGCTCATGATTGCCATGGGCTTTAACCTCGGTGGTAAATCTGTCGCCGGTGTGATCCATCTTAATAGTATTTGCGGGAGAATTCCAGCTATTAAAGGAATAGTGGAGAAAAACTGAATCGGCGCCCGAGTTCTTGAGTAAGCCGCGGTAACTGATTTGAACCGTATCCCCGGGGCTAGTCGGTGCCGGGTTCCAGGAGATGCGGTGATCTTCAAAACTACCAATCTCAAAGTCGTTCCGCTTATTCTGATTTAAAAAATTCTTCATAAAATTATTCATAACCATCCCTCCTTTTAATCAATTTGCAATGCTATTTTTTCCGAAATGAATCGAATTACGCCCGGAAACCGATGCCACTTCCCAAGGAGGAACGCAGGTTTTCCTATAAAGTGATTTACAGTCAGATCGGACCAGGAAAGATTCAGTTTTTTAAAATATTAATTATAAAAATCGAGTATTCCTTGAAAAATTCCTTCGGCTGCATTATTTTTATACTCGTCCGAACGGAGCCGGAGCTCTTCTTGAGCATTGGAGAGAAATCCTAATTCCAATAAAACTCCCGGCATTTGGGTCTCGCGGATTACGACAAAATTATTGGTTTTAACGGCCAGTTTTTTTAGTCCGGTCCGTCCCGCCATGGCGTCCAAGATTTTGGTGGCGATGGGGCGGGCTTGGGAGTGATTAGGGTAATAAAAAACTTCAATACCTTCAATTTGGGGTTTGGGATGGCTGTTAGTGTGAATGCTTATAAAGATGTCGGCCATTAAATAATTGGCCAAAAAAGACCGCTCGTAAAGGCTGATGAAAGTATCTTCAAACCTGGTTAAAACCACATTAGCCCCGGCTTCTTCCAAAAGGTCTTTCAACCGCAGAGAAACCTCTAAATTCAGTTCTTTTTCAAGGGTTCCTTTCTTTCCCGAAGCGCCGTTGTCCAAGCCGCCATGACCGGGATCAATTACGAAAGTCTTATTAAGCAAGGGAGAATTCGGAAAGACAATCCGCAATTGATTCTTAGTGGGTGAAAGTTCGCTAATATAGCCCAAGAAATAATTGAGGTCAATCTCCAGTTGTACTCGCGTGGAACTAATGGTGTTTAAGTGGATAGCCTTTCCTTGATCGCCAGTTAATTCGGGTATGGTGAGGTTCGGATCAAACCGGGCATAATCCAGATCGACTAGAATCCGCTTCGGTTTTGGCGTTTTATGGACCTCCGTCAATAGCTCTCCATCTCCGGTAACTACTAATTGATTGCCTTGACTGGAGCTTGTCCAGGTTATCCCGGTTATTAATTGGACTTTCCTGATTTGAAGCAGATTCGGGTTATCCCGTGACGGAGTCAGAAATAATTCTTCATCATTTAAACGAGTAAGGGTTAACCGGACCGTATTGGCTTCGATCTGCTCGACCGAAACTTCCTTGATTGTTTCACCGTCGCCGGGGATGGTTTTTTTACGGATTTTTAAAACAGCATTGTAAAAGTCAACTATTAAACTCCGGGAATCATCTTGAACCACTTTAAAGTCAGCCGGCGCCGAGGTTTTAATATTAACTTTGGTCTCCGTTCCCTGGCGGAAGAGGGATAGTTCTTCCAGAAAATAATCGAAAACGATTAAAATCCTTTCGGGTATGTCCGGGTCGGGGACGACTTGATATCCGGTCGAGGTAGACAGGTCGAAAACCAGAGTCAAAAGGCCAGTTTCATCCTCGTTAAAACGGACTTTTTTGACTAAGGAACTGCGAAGGTTGGATAGTTTTACGAGATTGGCCGGATGGATCTTGGTAGCGGGAAATTGACAAACCAGCCGGTCAGGTTTGGCTAATAGAAAGTTTTTAAAATCGGCGCTTCCGGTTAAGATCAGTTCCAGGGCAGGGCGACCTTGGTATTGAATCAGATCTTGATCTAAAAGGTAACTTTCCGTCCAAGTTAATTTCAATGGTGCTTCTTTCCGGCTGGATGCGGCGATGCCTAATATTTCAAAGAACTCCAAGGGAAGCCAGAGATTATCCGCTTGTTCAAAAGGGGTGGCTTTCAATTCATATTTTTTCTCATTTATGGTTAACAGGGAATGATCGGGCTGAAATTCTATTTCAAAATGGGCAAAATTAATTTTAAGGAGACCTTGATGGATTTCCCATTGGGTTTGAGTTTTGAAAATCTCATCCAATAAAAGATGGTTAATATATAAAATTTGGTCCCGCTCGATAAATTTTACTCCCGGACCAAGTTCCCGGTTGCCCAAAAAAATGGTTGCCGGAGGGTTTTTGGCAAATGCCAAATAGTTTTGGCTTGCCGGAGACAATAAAAGGATTAGAATCAGAAAGAGCCTGATGGTTTTAAGCAAGAACCTCCCCCCTTGTCCCATCATTCAATGTGAACCGGGGCGGTTCCTCTCTTCAAACCGGCTTGGGAGAAAATACTTAAGCGGCACATATTATTTAACCTATTTAATACATGCAAGTTAGCGCAATTGCCAGGGCAGTATGGAATCGAATCATTCCCAGGACATAAGGCATAAAATTCAACTAAACGTCTTTAATGGAGCAAACAGCGTTCCTTCGGACCTGGGCCGGAATATAATATAGTAGACTATGGCATGGCAGATTGATATGGAGGCTGACGCTTAATTGATAAACAAAGATCTTTTTACGCCATTGAGTCTTCTTTTTTCTCAGGAAAGCATGTCTCAGGTTAAGCAGATGGTAAACCAGTTTAACGATGTCTTTAATGATGATTTTTGGGAGCGGGTCGCCATGGTTAACCGGCTAGTAAAAAGGAAGCCAGGAGGGGCGATTCCGGTTGAAATTTGGGAGAATAAAGATCACATTTACATAATAGCTTTAGTGGCAGGCGTTAAAGACAAACAAGACATTAAGATTAGATTTAAAGATAATAGCGCTCTGATTCTCAAAGTTAAATATCCGCTCTTGAAACCGGTTGCAGATAGTATTATGGTACAAACTGAGGTTTCCAGGTTTGAGGAAAGAGAAGTCGCTTTGACCCAACCAGTCGCGAGTAACGACTATGAACTAAATTTGAGCGAAGGGGTTTTAACTCTCACCCTAAATAAGCAAAACCGTGGGGGTTGACATCGATAACCAAGACCTCGAATATGTGTTAACGGCCTTAAAAAGGCCGTTATTTATGAAATGGGTTTTTGTTTTACTGAAGACTAGTCGTCGCCCCGGTCGGATACGTCTACTCCCTGACTTTCAATGGCATCCTTAATATTTTGGAGGTTAACAATACCAGGAGTATAACTTACCAGAACTTTTTTGGCCCCAGGATCAACCTTAACGTGATTGACCCCGTCCAAAGCTCCAACAATCCTCATAATACCATCTTGATCGGCATTGGTTATCTCTCCGACAATGTGAAAACTTTGATCCAGATTTGCCATAATTAATCCTCCCTATTTATCTATTACTAACTTATACTTTCAACTCTTTAAGGTAACCTAAATCGGGGAAGATATTCCCGCTTAAAAGCGTTGGGACAAATCATCCGGGTATAAAAGTAATACTCAAAAAGCAATCTATATAAATTGAAGAAAATAATCCATCTTACTATTCCATCCTTAACCCATGGATGGAATAGAAAAATCAAGGTATTTTCTTCAATTTATAAGCTTCGGAAAATATGTTGCTTCAATGAAGCGTTCGGAATATTTAGTACAACATAGCTACCTATATCAGAATAGGAGAAAATCGGAGCGCCCGTTTTTTGTAGAGGACTTGGGATGGATATATTTAGGAAGATTAGGAGCGAATGATATGGGTCAAAGGAACGTTGCCGATTATGTAGTAGAGCAATTAGAAGTTTGGGGGAGCCGGACCGTTTACGGTGTTCCGGGAGATGCTATTTTACCGTTAGTGGATGCTATTAACCGGCATCCCCGGATGAGATTTATCAGTGTTAAACATGAGTCGGCCGCGGCTTTAATGGCCTCCGCCGAAGCTAAACTCACCGGTCAAATCGGTGTCTGTACCGCTACCAGCGGACCAGGGGCCGCCAATCTGATCAATGGCCTGGCCGACGCTAAAAGCGACCGGGCGCCGGTCCTGGCGATTACCGGTCAGGTGGATAGTTTTAATCTTGGAACCGATTACAAGCAATATCTCGACCAAAATTTATTAATGGCAGCAGTAACCGATTACTCAGGATTGGTCACGGCGCCGGACTCTTGTAACGATGTACTGGTGAAAGCGCTCCGTAAAGCCTTAGTTGGGGGAAGCGTCGCTCATGTCGGTTTTACCAAAGATGTTTGGCAAATCCCGACCGAAGAAGCAATACGGCCTCCGGAACCTTATTTGCAAACCAAGGCTCAATCGCCTCAGGAAGTAATCGCCGAAGCGGCGAAGCGGTTAGGGGAAGCGCAACGGCCGGCGATCTTAGCGGGACGGGGCATCCGAAATTTGGGGCCAAAATTGATCGAACTGGCTGGAAAATGGCAGGCCGGAATTTGTACCACCCTGCCCGCTAAAGGGATGATACCGGGCGACCATCCTCTGGTCATGGGGGGATTGGGCGAAGGAGGGAGCGAGGCCTCAACTGTTATGTTGAACGAGGCCGACGTTATCTTAGTTGTCGGAGCAACCTGGTGGCCGGAGAAATATGTACCCGGGCAAACTAGAATAATTCAACTGGACGCTACGCCTGACAATATCGGTCGGCTTATGCAGGTAGAATACGGAGTGGTCGGTGACTTGGCCGTACTTTTACCGGAAATAACCCGCAGTATTTCCGGAATAGCGAAGCAATCCTGGAACGACCGGTTAAACAGCCTCAGGGGACAATGGTTAGATCGGATCAATAAGGAGATTGTTTCCGATGGGACTCAGGTCAGTCCGGGATATCTAATCAAAACCCTAGAGAAGGCTATGGCTCAAGAGGCGGTGATCGCTCTTGACGTTGGCGACCATACCGTTTGGTTCAACCGAATTTTCAGCGGCAGCATTCAAGAGATACTTGTATCCGGTTCCTGGCGGACGATGGGATTCGGGATTCCCGCCGCCATCAGCGCCAAACTGGCTAAGCCGGAACTTCAAGTCATCGCTTTGGTCGGAGATGGTTCACTGGCGATGTTCTTGGGCGAGTTTTTAACCGCGGTCCGTTACCAACTCCCAATTACGGTTATAGTAGTGAACAATGGCTATTTGGGGATGGAAAAAGATAAGATGGAAATGAAAAAGATGGATCCATCGGTAACAACGGTGACCAATCCGGATTTTGTCAAATTCGCCGAGGCCTGTGGCGGAATGGGGTACAGGGTGGAGCGGCCCGGGGATTTGGAAGCTGTATTGAAAGAGGCGCTTAATAGCGGACGACCGTCCTTGGTCGACGTGGTTACCAATCCGGTGAAATTCCCGGGATTGGAGGACAAAAGCAACCCGGAAAAGGAGTTGGCATTGGTTTAGGATTCAGCTTGGCGTCTCCCGATGGCGGAGGAATGAAGGGTGAGGGTTCGGATCCTGCCTTTCATTTTCATAACCACCACCCCACATTCTCGCATAAAGCTGTCATTATGCTGATTTTCTTCAAGATGGCCAAGATTGCCAACATCTCCCTTGGCCATCTTCCTTCTGCATTCAAATCCCCGGTATTCTTGGGAGCTTCCCGCATCCGGAAAATTGCCGAATTTTCAAATCTCATCTATTTTTTGCGCAACTTGCAAATAAAAAAGTACAGTTATATCAATGAATTTTTGGTTTAACAAAACCTAGTTTGACGTTTCAATGAGGTGCATGAGGGGGAGAAGGTCGAAAAAATGAAGTCAGCTTCAATCAGTCGTCGGTTGAATTGCATCTGTCGTTGATGAAGCTTCACCGGTCATCGGTTGAATTGCATCTGTCGTTGATGAAGCTTCTCCGGTCGTCCGAACAGCTGCGGCTGTCATCGCCGCAGCTTGAAAGTAGTCGCCCACCACGGCCCGCCGGGGGGCGTGAGGATGAAAAGAATCACAAGGGTCTAACGGCGATCCCTCGCCTTTTAAAAGGGCAACCACCATGCTTCGAAGTCTATATAAAGCAGGCGGGACTTGCTAGATGGTATTAGGCTGCGAAGGCATACTTTTTCCCTTTTAAAGGGACTAAGGGATCTGGATTTTGGCCCAAGGTATTTTCTAATAGCTTATTCGCAGTTGCCGGTTCCGGACCGGAACCTTAAAGAATAAACGCGGAGCTTTAGGAAAAAAACGATGGCCCAAAACCATTCTTACCCTTGAGCAACGGATCGCCGCCGCCCGCATCGAAGTGGACCAGTGTAGTAGTCTATTTTATGTCTCGAGGTCAGTATGGATAAGTAACTCTTGAACATTCCTAAATTAACTGCATCTTTCGGCGCCTGATCCCAAGATAAACTCTTCGTTCACCGAAAGAAAATAATGTAAACCCGGTCAACCAGAAAAAATAATCCAAATCGGTTCTTTCGTTTTTATGGTAAAATCGAATCAAGCCTTTTTCATGATTTATTAGTGGTTATATCTTAAATTAAATTTGGGGGAGGACCAAGTTGATTATCAGCGCCAGCCGGAGGACGGACATTCCCGCTTTCTTTGGCGAATGGTTCAGCAACCGGATTAAAGCAGGTTTTTTCTACCGGATCAACCCGTTTAACCCGAACCAGGTCAAAGGCTTCAGCCTGCTCCCGGAAGATGTGGACGCTTTCGTTTTCTGGACTAAAAATCCCCGGCCTTTCTTGAAGCAGCTGGATCTGATTGAAGGCATGGGATTCAATTATTTATTCCATTTCACTTTTAATAATTACCCCTCGCTTTTGGAACCGGGTGCGCCTTCCGTTGGTCAACGGTTGGAAGCCTTTAAAGAGTTAAGTGATAGAATCGGGCCGAAGCGGGTAATTTGGAGATATGACCCGGTCATTTTAAGTTCCTTGACGCCCAAGGAATACCATCTTGAAAAAATAACCGAGCTGGCCTGGGAGTTGGCGGGATACACCGAACGGATGGTCATCAGTTTTTTGGACTTTTACGGCAAGGTGCAAAAACGGTTGGACCGGTTAAGTAGTTCAACCGGGATCCGCTTTCAAGATTGGTTGGCTGTGGAAAACTTGGAATCGCTCCACAACTTGGCCTCCCAAATCCCCGGGATAGCTAAAGATAATGGGATCCAAATTTATACTTGCTCTGAAGCGGTTGATCTTCAAAAGTACTGTATTTTACCAGGCAGTTGTATTGACGGGACTTTAATCAATGAGACCTTCGGTCTCCAGAAGCGGTGGCGGAAAGATCCCTGCCAACGAAAGAACTGCCAATGCGTGACCTCAATTGATATGGGGGTCTATGATACCTGCAAATTGGGATGCGCCTATTGTTATGCCACCACTAATCCGGATAGGGTTGCGCTAATTAGGGAAGGACATTTTCCGGATAGCCCGGCTTTAATTGGGAGGTACGAAGGGAAGATCGGAATTCAGAAAGATCCGGCGGCGAAAGGCGAGGCTCCGCAACAGCTATTTTTGTTTTAATTTGAGTGAATATCTTTTTTTATTTTGAAAGAAAATATCAGCAAAAAAGGAGGAAGAGTCATGTCCAAAATTTATTGCAGTATCGACAACTGCCATTACTGGAACCAAGGCAATATGTGCCATGCTGATGAAATTTTAATCTCGGCCGACTCCTGGGCAGCCAGGGCTCCGGATAATGTGGATGCCCCCCAGCATGCTAATGTACCCCAAATGCATGCCGAATCATGTATGGAGACCTGCTGTAAAACTTTTGTCAATAAAAATTCCAACCAGATTAACGTTGACGGTGTAACCAGAATCTAAATAACAACAATTTTTAATAAAAAAGGCAGGGATAACCCCTGTCTTTTTACATCGAACCAATATTCCGCCAGTTATCCTGTAACAATAGAATAAGCGCTAGCGAATCCGGCTTTTCATTAGTCTCAATATTTCCCCGTAAGCGAATGAAATCCCCTTCAATATCATTCACATAATCGTGATCGATATCTACTTGCAAAATAGGTTTGATTTGCTTCCAAGCTTTAGTGGCCTTTTTCAGGCTGATGGCCGCCTTGTCCCAATCATCCTTTCTGATATAGCGCTCGGTTTCTTTAAGGTGAGTTGAAAACCCGCTCATTTTATCCAATGGCTGGCGGAATAGGGCGCAGGAGCATGCCATGATGGCGCAACCTAAAAGTATTACTAAGAACAATAAATATCTTTGCAATCGAGACCCTCCTTAACTATTGGTTGGAATGATGTAATAGAGTTGGTCGCCTTTCAAATCCACATATAAGTTTCCGGCCGTATCCAGCTGGGCTAAAGAGACCTGGGCGAAATCCATAATTTGCTGTTTTCCCAGTTGATATCGGAGCCAGGCCTGGGATAAATTTAAAGATTTAAGGGCGTCCGGAAGCACTTTCCCGTCTTCGATCAGAGCAGTAGGGAAACCGGTATATTGGGTAGGTAAATTGAGATCGGCTGGTGTCACGGGCAGTTTTTGCGATTTCAACTGGACGCTGAGCTTACCACAGGTTTCAAAGAGGGCGAATTCAACATCGGCGATATTAAAGATATTTTTGGAACGAAGTTGGGAAAGAAGGTCATCAATGGAAATACGCAATTTAGCGAGGTTTTTGTCTAAAATTTTGCCGTTTTCCACAACCACGGTAGCCTCTCCTTCGACAACCTTTCTGATCCAGACGCTTTTTAAGCTTAAATATGCTAATAAGATGGGAAGTAAGGCCCAGATAGCAAGGCCTGCCAGAGTTGCCGTGGTATTTTGGTTTAACTGGACCGATAGCGTGGCTGCGATTGATCCGATGGAAATACCAACTACATAATCAAAAAAAGTCAGTTCGGACAGTTGTTGTTTACCCATCAGGCGCATCAAGATTAACAATGAAAAAAAAGAAATGAACGAACGAATAATTACTACTAAAATAACCGGCAAAGGAATACCTCCTTTAAACTCTATCTAACAGTCCGTTTGTCAAATTCGATCCGAGGAATTTTTATAATTAACTAAACTATTAAGCTTGTTTTTAAGAGTGGGTATCCATCTTATCTATATAAGTTGAATTAAATTTCTCCTATACCTCATGTCCCTAAAGCCTGCCATGATGGAAAAGTTAATGAATTTAATTCAACTTACTTCATCCTATATATCCTCAGAAAAAGGTTTTTTATTCGTGCGTAGATAGATAAGTTGAATTAAATTTCTAATATGCATCAGGTCCCTAAAGCCAGATAGGACGCATAGGCGAGCAGGAAGCGGAGCTTCCGACCAGCCCCGTGATGAAAAGGTTAACGATTTTAATTCAACTTATAACAGCAGTAATAGGATTTTCAACTAATAATTTACAAGAAATGCAGTAGGTTCTTTGGATTAATTCTCTCTCATTATAAACATACTAACTTCCGAAAAGGAGTCAGGTCAAATGACAGTTGCGTCCCAGGTCAAACAAACTATCGCCAGTTTAAAAAATGCTCAAGCCACGTTACGGATTTACGCCATCCAAAGCCGAAACCAAGAGGCTAAGCCAATTTTTGAAGAGGCTTATCGGACTTCCGGAGAAATTATTAATGAGGTTGAGGAACGCTTAAAAGCCCTAGAATTCGAAGAACCGCAATATAAAGGTTTCTAACGGAGGATACCATGCCCGGTTGGCTGATAATTCTATCACGTTCAATTATTATGTTCTTCCTTGGTCTATTTGCTGTAAGGATCATGGGTAAACGGCAACCTGCCCGAACGGCCCCCTTTAACTTTGTCAGTTATATGGTGATCGCTATTATCATCGCTTTAACAGGGTTAAATGTCATCACTAACCTGGCCTTTGGACTAATTGCGCTGGTTGTTTGGGTATTGTTTCCAATCGCTATTGATTACTTGGCTTTGAAAAGCAAATGGATCCATGACCTTATCAACGGCAAGGAGGCCATCTTAATCAAACAGGGAAAGATCATGGAAGAAAACCTCTTCAAGGCCAGGCTGACCGGGGAGGAACTGCTCCGGGAACTCCGTTCCAAGAATGCGTTTAGCTTAAGCGACGTCGAGTTCGCCGTCATGGAAACAACCGGAGACATCAATATTTTGTTAAAATCCGAACGGAAACCGGTAACTCCCCATGATTTAGAATGGAAAGTAGCGCCCCAGGCTGAACCCCAAACGGTAATCCTGGACGGAAATATCCTGGACGAGCCCCTGGCCAATATGGGATTGAACCGGGAATGGTTGAGGTCGCAATTGGAAAAGATGGGCGTGTCGTTAACCAATGTTTTTATCGGCCAAGTTGATTCATATGGCGACCTTTATATTGATTTATTCGATGATGCCATAATCCTTCCCCAACCCAAAGTAAAAGAGATGCTTTACGCTAATTTGGAAAAATGCCAGGCCGACTTGAGCGCTTTCGCGATAGAAACCCAAAACCCGGACGCCAAAATAATGTATTCCCGTAATGCTGAAAAATTAAAGGATCTCCTCAACAAATTAGGACCTTATTTGTTACGGTAGAAAAGGTGGTTAAATGTCAAATCTTAAAAAAAAGAGATTAACCCCGACGCAGCAGAAGTACCAGAGGTTTGCTAAAAACAGGGAACCCAAGCGGCCGGTATGGTCGAATGTGCTTCGGGCGTTTTTAGTTGGGGGACTCATTTGTGCCATTGGCCAGGGGATTCAAATGATGTTCATGAAATATTTTAATTTCACGGAGGTTACTGCCGGTAACCCGACAGTAGCGGTATTGATCATAATATCGGTTTTGTTAACCGGTTTTGGGGTATACGATCAGATCGCCCAGTGGGCCGGGGCCGGGACCGCCGTTCCGGTTACCGGATTTGCCAACTCAGTCGTCTCAGCCGCTATTGAACACCGGAGCGAAGGCTATGTTCTGGGAGTAAGCGCTAAAATGTTTGAATTGGCTGGTTCGGTAATTGTATACGGAGTTTTTTCGGCATTTGTAATAGCGCTAATCAAATTAACGATTAAAGCTTTAGGTGGTATGTGATGTTACAGGGTCATCAAACTTGGCTCTTCGAATCCAGGCCGGTAATCCGGGCCACCGGTACGGTGGGCGGTCCCTTCGAAGCCCAGGGAGCCCTGGCCGAAGATTTTGATCTGCTTCATGGCGATATTTGGTTAGGTGAAACCAGCTTTGAAAAAGCGGAAAAAAAACTGATGGAACAGGCTTGTGAAATCGCCATTAGCCGAGGAGAAATTAAAAAAACCGATGTCCAGTTTTTTTTAGGCGGCGATCTGATCAACCAGATCATTTCCAGCAGTTTTACGGCCCGGACGATTGGGGCTCCTTTCCTCGGTTTATACGGAGCTTGTTCCAGCTCGATGGAAGGGTTGGCCTTGGCTTCATTAATGGTTGATACCGGTTTTGCCCAAAATGCACTGACAGCAACTTCTAGCCATAACGCAGCCGCTGAAAAACAATTCCGGTATCCTACCGAATACGGTTCACAGAAGCCGCCCACCGCCCAATGGACTGTAACCGGCGCAGGCGCCGCTTTGATAACTAGGGATGGGAAAGGACCCCGGGTTACTGCGGCAACAATCGGCCGGGTAGTAGATATGGGAATCTCGGATCCCTTTAATATGGGAGGGGCAATGGCGCCGGCAGCGGTTGATACTATTGAGGCTCATTTTCGGGATTTAAAACGGAAACCGGAAGATTACGATTTGATTGCCACCGGGGATCTGGGGCGGGTAGGGCATATAATCGCCGCCGATTTGCTGGAGGAACACGGATTGCCTATCCCCGAGGAAAGGTTTACCGACTGCGGACTGTTGATCTATCGTAAGGAACAACCGGTCTTCGCGGGGGCGAGCGGGTGCGCCTGTTCAGCTACGGTCACCTACGGCCATTTTTTAAAAAGAATGCGCCAAGGTGAATTGAAGAAGATTTTGGTGATAGCTACCGGAGCGCTTTTGTCCCCTCTTTCGTATCAACAAAAGGAAAGCATTCCCTGTATTGCTCATGCGGTAGCTATTGAAGCAGATAGGGAGAGTTAAAATATTAATTCCGATTTTGTGCGGGTTCTGCGTGGCATCCACGCAGGGTGTAGCACAATTGTAGCGGAAGTTATATTTTAACCGACCCTAAGGGAGATATATTGGGGGATTTAGCTTTGGAAAAGTTTATTTTCGCATTTTTAGTCGGTGGCGGAATTTGTGTCATTGGGCAATTATTGATGGATGTATGCAAATTGACCCCGGCCCATACCATGTGCGCCTTAGTAGTTGCCGGGGCAGTATTGGGCGGTTTGGGATTATATGAACCTTTGATCAAGTTTGCCGGGGCCGGGGCTACGGTGCCGATTAGCAGCTTTGGAAATTCACTGCTTAAAGGAGCTTTGGCCGAAGCGGAACGGGACGGTATTATCGGAGTTTTAACCGGAATTTTCGAGGTGACCAGCGCCGGTATATCGGCGGCAATTATTTTTGGTTTTCTAGGGGCGTTATTGTTTAAATCGAAAGGCTGACCACAGATGACACGGATTACGTTGATAACGCAGACACGATGACGCAGATTAGATAAATTGAAATTCGCTTCCAACTTCTTGATGAAAGGTGGTGAAGGAGATGACAGTTGGGACCCAAATCCAAAAAGCGGTTGCCAGTGTGGAAAGTGTTGCCGCCAGCATGAAAACTTTTGCCCTGGAAACTCAGGATCAGCAAGCGAAGCAGATGTTTCAACAATTGGCTCAAACTTTTGATGGGGCGCTGAATACCCTGAAACAGAGGCAAACCTATATTGAACAACAAGAGCCGCAATATAAACAACAGTGAATGACAAAGATGCTGAAAGGTTTAAACTTTTCAGCTCTTTTTTATCTGCTGCGTTAAAGAGCCTTAGCTATGTAAATATTAGGCGGTTGGAACTAACTTGGTCACGCGGGCATATGAATTATTCGGGGAGTGAGGAAAATGCTTCGATGCCCTCGGGAAATGGGTTTTTGTTATTTGAACAACTTGATGCGGATGTTCTGGGAGCAGCACGCAGCTTGGACGAGAATGACAATCATCAGTTCGCCGAAGGTTTAGCCGATGAAGCTCAGGTTACCAAGCGCCTGCTCCGCAATCCGGCGGATATTGCGGCGGTATTTCGGCCTTTATACGGAGAGGAGGTCGCCGCTAGGATTAATAGTTTAATCACGGACCATTTGGTACTCGCGGCGGAACTCGTTAAGGCGGCTAAAGCCGGTAATAACGCAGCTGCGGCCGAGATTGAGCAGCGCTGGTATGCTAATGCCGCTGAAATTGCCACGTTCCTCAACTGTATTAATCCCTATTGGGCCAAGGAACGGATGCTGGAAATGTGGCGCCAGCACCTAGCCCTGGTCAAAGCCCAGGCTGTCGCCAGGCTCAACAAGGATTACGCAT
Source organism: Bacillota bacterium (assembly GCA_023415835.1). Lineage (GTDB taxonomy): Bacteria > Bacillota > UBA4882 > UBA8346 > UBA8346 > JAAYHS01. Next base: position 88,643 of record JAEZJK010000048.1, on the reverse strand, counting down.
TGGATATCGCATATTATGATGAAGGCGAACAATTGCTCCTAAAAATGGCGGATGAATTCACGGAGGGTATCATTAGGCAGTTCCCTTTTTGGGGGGCAATGTAGTAAAATATTCAAACTTTTTCATTACTTCCGCTTCATCAAAGCCCTCTTTGCCGATTCCGCCGCTGACGATAATGTATTTTAAAAAGCCTTTACGATATAGTTCGATGGTTTTATCTAATCTAGCCTTCAATCGATTTGACGGTTTGCCGCCAGTTTCAACTTTATTCCCTAAAACGATTCCCGCATCAGCTTTTTGGATATTGTCACGGAGACCGTCAATAGTAATTAGTACGGTATGAGTCCCAAACCAAACTAGGAAGAAGATCGTTAGTATTTTTAAAACGGTTGCATTGGATTTTCCTTTGAAATGATATTCTGCAAATTTAGAATCGAATTTTCCGGATCCGTGGGTTCTTAACCCGTGGATTGGGAGTTTTAAAGTTTCATTTGATTTTTGCAAGAACAATGTGGTTTTGTTCAAATCAACGTGGATTATTTTATTATCCATGTTACTTGTTTCATTATCCATTTGATTTATTCAAATAATAATTTTGTTGTTTTAAATCCATGTTAATTTTTAAAACTGATGGAGTCTGTCAATTTTTTTCTGTGTAAACTCAAATTTTATATGATGAGTCATGAAGTGTATATTCCCACCCTTTTCCGGTAATAATCGGGTTATGAATCAGCCGCGAAAAAATATGAAGATCGGCATTCCCGGCACTTTGTTCTCATCCTATCACCTGGCTTACTGGCAGCACTTGATAACCATTTCCGGTATGGAAGCGGTAATCTCCGATCCCAGCGACAAGGATATCGCCAACCGAGGGGGGAGACTCTTGCCGCATGAGTTCTGCATTCCGGTCAAAGTATTTATCGGGCATGTCCTGAACCTCCTGGAAAAAGGGGTCGACCGGATTCTATTGCCCAGGATGACTACCCAAGGGAAGGCCAATTTTTTTTGCCCAAAGCTAATCGGGTTGCCGGAGATTGTCCGCTTTAGCACCGGCCTCGGGGCGGAGCGGCTCTTTTCCCCGGAGATCGTCTGTAACGGATTGGATCTCCGGGTGATCAGATTTCCGGATCTAGGTCCGGTCACATTAAAACGTCTGAAAACAGCGGCGGGAGAGGCGAACCAGGTTTGGAAAGCGATGCTTGCCAAATGCCGCTCGGAGGGGCTTACCCTCCCGGAAGCAACCGGAAGGGTGAGAAGGGAGCGGCCGGAAGGCGGACTTCGCATCGGGTTGTTGGGCTATGCTTACAGTCTCTATGATCCCTTAATTAGCAAAGGGATCGTGAATAACCTCTATCAACTAGGGGTGGCCGTAACTACTTGGGAAATGCTTGATCCCGCCCGGATCGAACAAAACCTAGCCGAGTTAAAAAGGCCGTTATTTTGGAACTTTGGCAGGATGCTCCTGGGGGCGGGGCTTAGTTTGATCAATGAGCCTCAAATTGACGGCCTAGTTTACGTGACAACTTTCGGATGCGGGCCGGACTCGGTGGCCACCAAGATTCTGAGCATCGAAGCCGGTCAAAGAGAAAAGCCTTGGTTGCAGATTAATCTGGACGACCATCAGGAAGACGGGCATTTACGGACCAGACTGGAGGCTTTCATTGATATGCTGGCAACGTTAAAGGAGGCTCGGGTAATTTGAAGTTCACTTTTCCCTATATGGGCCCGGTTTTGATTTACAAAAAACTCCTCGAACGGCTGGGTCATGAGGTGATTGTTCCGCCGCGGCCAAGCCAAAGGACGATCGAGTTGGGCGCCAAATACAGCCCGGAGTTTATCTGTTTTCCCTTTAAAATCATTTTAGGCAGTTACCTGGAAGCGCTGGAAATGGGAGCGGAAGTTATCGTCACTACCGGATTCATCGGCGCTTGCCGGGCGGTCTATTACGGCGACCTAAGCGAGCGGATCTTGCGCCAATTAGGGCACCGGATCAAGGTGATGGTCTTTGATTCCCCCTTCGAAGATTTCCAGGGTTTTTTACGAAACTGCCGGGAACTTGGAAACGGACGGTCGCTACCAGAGGTCGCCGGTACTTTAAATCTGGTAATTCGGCTGATCTATGCCAGTGATTACTTTCAAAAGCAAATTACTCATCTGCGCCCTTATGAGCTGGTCCCGGGGACCTGCAGTCGAAAATGGCTGGAAATTGAGGGCCTGCTCGAAAACTGTAACAACTTGAAACAGCTTCGGAAAGTTGTCAAGGAAGCAGGCCGGATTACCGCTGCAATACCGGTTGACACTAGAAGGGAGATCCTCAGGGTAGGCCTGGTCGGAGAGATCTATTTGGTGATGGAGGGCTGCTCCAATAATGAACTTGAAGAAAAGCTGGCCCGGCTAGGGGTGGAAGTAGTCCGGAACCAATATATCTCTAATTGGTTTAATCATTTTATTTTTCCGCCTCGAAAGTTGTTACGCGGGGCCGACGCCTATCTCAAATATCCGGTTGGGGGCCATGAAAAAGAAAATATAGGATATATCCTGAAATTTAAACAAATGGATTTCGACGGGATCATTCACTTGCTGCCATTCGGGTGTATGCCTGAACTGGTTACTCAAACTATTATTCCAGCGTTAGCCACCGATTTGGACCTGCCGATACTATCCCTTTCCCTCGATGAACAGATGGGATGGGTGAATAACATGATCCGGCTGGAGGCCTTCGTAGAATTACTAGCCACCCGGCAGGAGCTGCTGAAGGAGAGAAAATATGGCAAAGTTGTTTGTAGGGGTTGATGTAGGTTCAGTCAGCACCAATATTGTGATTTTGGATGAACAAGGCTCCCTTCTCTTTGATAAATATTACCGTAACGACGGCCAGCCATTACGGATCATCCAGACAGGCATGGCCGAAATCAGAGATCTATTTAAGTACTCGATAGTCAACGGCGTGGGTACGACCGGTAGCGGACGGCTATTAGCCGGATCTATATTAGGGGCTGATGTGATTAAAAACGAGATTACGGCTCATGCTACTGCTACCATCCATTATTACCCCGATGTCCGTACTATTTTGGAAATTGGCGGGCAGGACTCCAAGGTTATTCTGGTCAAGAACCGAATCGTTACTGATTTCGCAATGAATACAGTCTGCGCCGCCGGTACCGGATCTTTCCTGGATCATCAGGCGGAACGGTTAAAAATACCGATTGAACAATTTGGCGATCTGGCGTTAACGGCGGTCAACCGGGTTAAAATTGCCGGGAGGTGCACCGTTTTCGCGGAATCGGATATGATCGCCAAACAGCAATTGGGTTTTTCGAAAGCGGAGATTATTAACGGCCTCTGCGAAGCTCTAGTAAGAAATTATTTAACTAATTTAGCCCGGGATAAACATTTGGAGGGACCGGTGATCTTTCAAGGAGGGGTGGCGGCGAACCGGGGGATCAGGGCCGCCTTTGAACGGGAGTTAAAGACCGGGATCACTGTCCCCCGCTATTATGATGTGATGGGCGCGATTGGCGCGGCGTTGTTAGCCAGGAACCATTGGGAGAAAACCGGGGCTGAAACCAGGTTTCGCGGTTTCCATCAGTTAAACCTGGAGCTGGCGCCGACTGTTTTTGAATGTAAAGGTTGCAGCAACAGTTGTGAAGTGGTCCGGGTAGAACAAGGCCAAATCACGATTGGGGTTTGGGGGGACAAATGCGGTAAGTTCAGTAATGAAATTTCGGCATGAGGCGGATATGATAAGCTGAAAGTTCATCCTATGATTTTTACGATTGGCTCTATATGAGACAGTTGTTGATAATAGCGTAAGCTATATAAAAAATCCTATAAATCCGGTTAATCCTGTCAAATAAAAGCCTTATTTTAGACAGGATTTATACAGATAAACTCTGATTTTTAAAATCAACAATTATTACAGCCACAGCCTTATAAATACTAAAAACGGTTACGGGGAGATGTTAAAAGTTCGCCTAATTCCAGCCTTTCTCCTGATAGCGATGATTCTATTAATACCATTGACAGAAAGCTCCGCTTCGGGTAACAAACAAGTAGTCATTCTGGATTTTTCCGATCTTGAATGGTCAAAAGTCTCCCAAAACCATCCTAAATTATTTAACCTTCTAAGGACAAGTTCCGCCGGGTTAGTGAGACTACCGGCTACTTCGACGAAAGGGCCGCTGGATCTTCCAGTAATCCGAGCAAGCTACCCGGAGAGCCCGATTGGATTTTATGAGGACCTGGTTACCCGGGTTTGGGAAGAAACGGACTTTAACGCCACACTCCTAGTGATCTACGCCCGCAGGTCGCCCGAAATTGGTAACGGATTAACCCCTGTGCTGCTAAAGGGGGCCGGTTTTAACGGCGGAGTACTCTATTCCCCCAGTACCCGAAAGCGGGGAATTGTGACTTATAATGACATTCGATCTACCGTGTTACAATTTCATAATCCCGGAAAGGCCAAAGCGGTTTTCCAAATCAAACCTAAACCCGGTGACTGGCGTAAATTGGTTCAAAGCCGGTCTAATTTAATTAAAAATTATACCATTCGTTGGCCGCTGCTGACCGGTTATATTTATCTATTACTAGGAGTGATTTTCTTATTATTTATCGGTTTAGGCTTTCGTTTTCGGCAAATAGTAATCAGCGGATTGGCTTGGGGTTACTTACTTTTAATCACTATGCCGGCTGCTTTTTTACTGGAGACTTTGATCGATCCGGTGGAGTGGCCTCCAATTCTCTTTTGGACTATTGGGATTTGCGGAACCCTGTTTTTAGGGCCGTATCTTATTTCAGGGAAAAATTATAGCCGGACGGTATTATGGATTTCCTTGATCACAGCCGGGTTAGTAGTTGGCGACGCCTTATTAAACGGTTATTATGAATGCAAATCTTTTTTAGGGTATTCCTTGGTCACTGGGGCCAGATATTACGGTATTGGAAACGAGTATATGGGTGTCTTACTTGGCTCGGCAATAGTTGGTTTGTCATTATTGTTTCCAAGTTTAAAGCGGCGGCGGGTAATTATTTGGTTAGCTACTTTGGCCATCGGTTTGGTTTTGATCCATCCGAACTTTGGGGCTGATGTTGGCGGGGGGATCACTGCCTTAATGGGGTTAGGGATAGCCAATTATTTGTGGTTGAAACAGCCAATCCGGATTAGGGAGATCACCCGGCTTTCTCTGCTGACCCTGGCTACTCTGGTTCTGACAGGGATTTGGGACTTTTATGCCAACCGTGAATCCATGAGCCACTTAGGGCAATTATTGTTAGCAATCAGTAATAACGGCCTAATTGCATTTAGCTCTATGGCGATCCGGAAGCTCTCACTTAACTTGCGTTTAATCAGCAGTGCTCCTTTGTCTCTCGTATTGATCGTAATCTTGTCGGCTATCCCGGTTTTTTACCGTTTTCCCCCGGCCCCGCTCAAAAAATTGATGGAAAAACATCCGGAAGCGATGGCAGGTTTAACGGGGTTAGCTATCACGGCGCTAATTGGCTTTTTAGCCAATGATTCAGGAATCGTTTCGGCGGCGATGATTTTTATGTTTGGGATCGGATTGGCGTTAACTGTCGCCCTGCAAGAATTGGGCGGGATAAAAGATTAAAAAAGTTGAATTAAATTCATTAATCTTTGCATCAGGTCTGGCTTTAAGGATCTAATGCGAATTAGAAATTAGCTATGTTTTCAGTAATGGTTGATCTAATCGGTTCATTTTATTATTCTCTGCGCCTTTGCTCCTCTGCGGGAGATTTGATTTTTTTAAAATTAAGGCCTCTGTGTTTATTGGATGAGAGGCCTTAAACATTTGGCGTTAACCGGTTAGCTAACTTAGGTTAATGGATCTTGAATCAGGCTGGCGAATTGGAACTCGTGAAAATGCCCATCGTTTAAGGAGGTAATAAATTCTGCAAAGTGAATGTGTTTCCCGTTGCCTACATCAATTGCTGGTCCTGAAACTGCAACCATTTGATGATGGTGATTTTCAAAAAAATCAGTGTTGGTAAATATGCCATGGACATGGTTGTCGTTGAAGGGTATAGCTTCACTGCTTACTCCGGCAAAGCGGTGGTTGTGTCGCTCTTCCTGCTCTTCCGCTAATTTGGTACTCCCTTCAAACTCGTGAACGTGGGCCTCCTGGAACGAACCATTCATGCTCAACCCCCCCTTTCAAATTCATTTTATGTTTGATATTAGTATATGTCACCTGCGGATTGCATTACCGGCTTTTGAAACTTTAAATGAAAAAAGCCCAAAACCAGGATAGTATCACCTAAAAGTTTCAACTTTTTAGGATTTTTATTATTGATTCGGTTAAAATATTTTTATAAACATACAAGGAAAGCCTTATTTATGATTAGTGATTTTTTTCTGGTTTTGATAGGGGCCATCAGCGGCCTGGTTTTGAGCGCCGGGTTTTTAACCGTGGTGGCCCTGAACTTTTGGCCGAAACTCCTACCCCAAAGGGAAGCGCTGCTTGAATGGCTCACCCTGATTCGAAAAATCTCCTGGCGTAATTACTTTGAAGCCAACCTCCGGGCCCAAACGGGAAAACCGTTAGATCGGCCCTACGGAGCGAAACGGGGGGTCCTGAGCTTTGAAAAGCTACAGTTCAATCCGGTTTATCTGACCAAGACGCCTCTAAATTGCGACGTTGAAATCGATACCGCAGTTATCTTGGGTCCCCAAGCCCAAAGGCCGCTTCACCTTGAAATTCCAATCCTGATTGGGGGAATGGCTTACGGCAGCGGTTATAGCCTGGCGGCCAAAATCGCCTTGGCAAAGGCGGCCACAATGGCCGGAACTGCCGCCAACTCCGGAAACGGACCTTTCTTGGCAGAAGAACGTTTCTATGCCCAAAAATATATCCTGCAATATCCCCGCGGTTTCTGGTCCAAAACCGAAACTCTCCTAAAACAGGCGGATATGATTGAAATAGCCTTGGGGCATTCGGCGCGGGGGTCTGCTCCGGTAAGGATCAACGGTAAAAAAATGACTCCGGAAGTAGGCGATAGGTATGGTTCGATTCCCGGATTGGATCTGCTTATGGAGGCCAGGCTCCCGGAAGTTGAAACCATGGAACAGTGGAAGGGATTGATTCTATACCTGAAAGAGGTTACCGGAGGGGTTCCGATCGGGGTGAAATTCGGGGCCAGTAACAGCCTTGAAAAGGAGATGGAAATCTTTATCGAAGGCGGAGCGGATGTGCTCACTTTCGACGGGGCCGAGGGTGGCACTCACGGCGGTGCGCCTTTGTTAATGGATGATTCGGGAGTACCTCTGTTGCCCGCTTTATGCCGGGCGGCTAAATTTTTAAGGGATCATAACCTAAATGGCAAAATCTCTTTGGTGGTCGGCGGAGGCCTGGTTACTCCGGGTGATTTTACCAAATGCCTCGCCTTAGGGGCTGATGCGGTGATAGTCGGGACTATAACGGCCCTTACCCAATCGCATACTCAAATAGCCAAAGCAGTCCCTTGGGAACCGCCGACCGGACTGCTTTATAATGATGGAAAAGAAAAAAATAAATACAACCCGGACAAAGGGGCTAAACACTTAAACAATTACTTTCAAAGCTGCATTGAGGAGATGAAGTTATTAGCCGGGGCTCTTGGCAAAAACAGCCTACGGGAACTTAATCCATCCGATTTGGTAGCGGTGGATCCGCTTTATGCAAAGATTGCCGAGGTTGAGTGCACTTCTCGCCTATTCCGGTCTCCGTTTTAAAATCCATCTCATATCATAGACTCTTTATCTTCAATCGCCTGGCGTTTCGGTTTGACTTTCCGGCAGTTGCTTGCCGCTAACCCTAATATTACTAACCCCAATAGTATGGAAATCGGTCAACCGATTTGAATACTGCGATAATAATAAAAACGGATCCGGCCTAAATTTCTGGTCAGATCTTTTTTTTTATAAAAACTTCGCTAACACCTTGATCCGGTCTTCGACATCTTGATCTTTGAGATTTGAAATCCCAGTCAAACACTTTCGGATTAGAACCTTATTGATTCCCGGTATGTTCTTAAATCGGGCGTAGATTTTATCAGTCAATTGGTCTAGTTCCAGCTTGGTCATTGCCAATCCTCCAATTTTATAAGTTAAATCAGGCGTTAATTATTCTATGCAAAGACGTTTTAAACGGAACGTAGCTTCATATATTATTTTAATTATTCCGGCTCCTATCTCTTCAAGCCTCATGCCTCTTAACTATTATTAACGCCCTGTGATAATTGCTCTTTTGCTTTTAGTCATGCCTTTTCCCCGGAAATCTTATGATTTTATGAAATATAATATATTATTCTTTAATAGAAGGGGGGTTAGCAAATGAAACCCAAAAGCCTTTGGGTGCGTAAGCTCTCTCTGCCGTTGCGGACTGATGAGGTTTTGAGTAAGTCCGATTCTTCAAAACGATTAATCGTGGAGGCAATGAATAGCCGAAGCTTGGATCGGATTGCGGCGATGATCGATGCAAACCAAGGCAAAATTCATAAAGAAATTCGAATGTTCCCGTCGTTAGTGGCAGATTTACCATTCTCATCCCTTGAAGAACTGGCGCGGTCAAGATATATCTATAAAATCTGGCAGGACGCCCCGGTATATGCTCGGTTGGATGTAGCGGTACCAGCTTCTGGTGGCTTGATCCCATACGAAGCCGGGTATACTGGGAAGGGAATTGTGGTTGCAGTCTTGGATACAGGAATCGATCCCCATGGTGATTTAACCACGCCGTATAATCGGATTTTGGCTTGGAAAGACTTAGTAAACGAGGAGAATTCACCCTATGACGATAACGGGCATGGCACTCATGTGGCCGGGATTATAGCTGGTAATGGCCGGCATTCGAATGGAAAATACCGGGGAATGGCTCCGGAGGCCAAGTTGGTTGGGGTAAAAATACTGGATCAAGAAGGCAGTGGAACACTATCGGACGTCATCTCCGGAATTGAATGGTGTATCGACAGTTTATCGGCTTTGAATATTAGGGTAATCAACCTGTCAATCGGTTCCGAAGTCCAGGGGCCATATCGTTCCGATCCTTTATGCCGGGTAACTACTATGGCCTGGGAGAAAGGGATTACAGTCTGTGCCGCTGCGGGAAACAGTGGGCCTGGTTCCGGCAGCATCAACACCCCTGGGATCAATCCGGTAATTATCACCATAGGTAATCTTGATGATCAAAACACTCTTACCAATATCGATGATATTCTTAGCCCCAGCTCCAGCAGGGGACCGACCCTGGATGATAAAGTCAAGCCGGATTTGGTTGCCCCCGGAACCAATATTACTTCTCTCAAAGCAGGAGGGGGTTATACCACTTTAAGCGGCACTTCAATGGCAACGCCGTTGGTTACGGGAGCTGTTGCCTTAATTCTGCAAAAGTGGTCCAATTTCAAACCGGATCAAATCAAAACGATTTTAATGCGGAAAGCGCGCGATATCGGCGTCGGCCCTAACCTTCAGGGGGCGGGGGCTTTAGATCTGGAGGCTATTTTCGAGAATGAAGCCATGAAAAAAAAACCAAAAGAAAACGAACCGAATCCAAGCCTGGGAGGGATGTTACTTAAGGGCGCTTTAAGGATGGTAGCTTCCAATATTTCGTCTGGTCGGCAGTTTAAAGGGATCGACCTTATTAAAACGTTCCTAAATATCATGGGAGATTTTAAATAAAACAGAAAGAGGTGATACATTTTGCCTCAGGCCTTATTGCATAAACTCTCTCCCGAGTTACGCAAAACAAAGTATAGTGAGAACCCGGATCAGCATTGCCGAATTATTGTGGAAATGAACCAAACAGCAGCCGGGAGAATTGCCTATTTCGTTAATAACTGCCAGGGGAGAGTACACCGGAAATTGGATGTTTTTCCGGGTTTAGTTGTGGAATTGCCCTTCGCCAATATTGAGCAGATGACTTGGTCACCTTATATTAAAAAGATTTGGCATGATACCAAAGTCCAAGCGCTGTTAGATGTTGCGGCCCCAACAGTGGGTGAAAATATCGCCTGGGATTCGGGATTTACCGGTAAAGACATGGTGGCTGCAGTGATCGATACGGGGATATACCCCCATTCGGACTTGTCCTACCCGGAAGGCCGGATCATTGGTTGGTATGATTTGGTCAATGACAGAAGCGACCCTTACGATGATAATGGACATGGAACCCATGTTGCCGGGATTATTGCCGGTAACGGCACTGCCTCCCGGGGTAGGTACCGTGGGATGGCGCCTGATGCCAAACTGGTAGGGGTTAAAGTCCTGGATCAGGATGGTTCGGGGAATACTTCCGATGTAATCGCCGGTATTGAATGGTGCATTAGTAACCGTGAAAAATATAATATCAAAGCGATTAATCTCTCGTTAGGCTCAATCGCTCAAGACACTTATCGGAATGACCCGCTCTGTAGGGCGGCAACCGCCGCCTGGAGAAGCGGGATTGTGATTAGCATAGCAGCGGGTAATGACGGCCCGGAACCTGGAACGATTAATACCCCTGGAATCAATCCGGCTGTAATTACAGTTGGGAATCTGGATGACCGCGCTACAGTAGAGTGGGAAGATGATGAATTAAGCTCTTCGTCGAGCCGGGGTCCAACCATTGACAACTTAAACAAACCGGATCTGTTGGCTCCTGGGACTGCGATTAATTCATTACGGGTTCCCCGAGGTTATCGCGCATTTAGCGGTACATCAATGGCTACGGCAGTAGTTACCGGAGCGGCGCTTCAAATCCTTGAAAAAAATCCAAAGTTTAAACCGGATGATGTCAAACGTACTTTGACGAGGAATACCCGTGCTTTGGATCTTGACTCTAACCAACAAGGGGCAGGCGTCATCAACCTTAACGGTATCTTTGAAGAAACAAAACAAAATACGTCAAGGACTAAGGTACTTAAACGGGTAATGCCCCTGGCGATGACGTTAACGCCTTTTGCTTTAAGTGGATTACTATAAGGAAAGGATAACCGGCCCGGCCATAAACCGGGCTGGTTTCATTTGGTTTTTGACCTAGGGTATTGGACAAAAAGAACAAAGCAATGCGTTTTAATACTAATGTTTCATCAGCCCGATTCCAATTGGATTTCTGATACATATTATAGTTCTATAAGAGGACGGCCGAGTCCTTAATGAAAAGAAGGAGATGAAAAAAGATGGCAGACAGTGGCGTAAAGTCTTTATTTGATGGGTTTTTTGGCGGTTGCAATCCTTTCATGCTCTTTTTAATCCTAATCTTATTAACCGCTGCATGTTGTGGTTTTGGTTGCCGTTAGCATTATAGAAAAATAAACAATAGCGGTATTTTTATTTAGTATCATCTATAAATACATCTCAGATAAACACATAAAAATTCCATATTAAAGGAGTGAAAAAATGATGGGTGACCGTGTTGAAAAGTCAATTTTTGACGGTCTCTTTGGTTGCTGCAACCCGTTTATGCTATTCTTAATCCTGGTCTTGTTGTCAGCTGCTTGTTGCGGCGGAGGCTGCGGAATCTTCTAACATAATATACCAGTAATAGCCCGGTATCACCGGGCTTTTTAAAAATTAACATTAATTAATACAATCTCTCCGAATAGTATAAAGTTCCTTCGTCACATTCCTTTATGTGTAACAAATTCATAAAATGAAATCAGGAAAGAATCTTTTTCCTGATCTAAAGGAGGTGAAGACGAATGGCTGATGCCAAATTTGATGGATTCTTTGGCGGTAATTGCATATGGATTATCATAGTGCTTATTATCCTCTTCTGCTGCTGCGGTGGCGGAATATTCTAATCAATAAGATGAAGTAAATTTCTTATATAAGTAATTACTTTAGCCCGGATTACCGGGCTTTTTTTGATCCCGTTTCTAGGCTAATGTAATAAAAAGGCAAAATATCAATATAAAATGCTTTTCTCGGCGAAACAGGAAGAAATAACATTCCATATAATAAACTGATCGGTTAACAAGGAGGTGATCCCTTTGACCAATAGTAGGATAGCCAAAAAGCTCTCGCCACTGTTCCAACAAGTTGAACATCCCAAAGGCCAATTATGTAAAGTCATTATCGAATTAGCAGGATCCAGGACTGATCAAATCGATGCCCTAGTCATGGCTAATAATGGGAAGATCCACCATAAAATTGGCGTGGTGCCATCTTTAGTAGTGGAGCTTCCCTATGATTCCATCCCGGAACTAGCTAAGTCCAGGCAAGTTAAAAGAATTTGGTATGACGCCCAAGTTAAATCATTGTTGAATACGGTAGTCCCTGCAGTTTGCGGGTTTGGGGTAAAAAAAACGGGTTTTTCCGGAAAAATGATCACCATAGCTGTCCTTGACACGGGCATATACCCACATAGGGATTTGACATACCCAACCAACCGGATAATTGCCTGGGCTGACTTTATAAACTATAAACAGGCTCCTTATGATGATAATGGCCATGGGACCCATGTGGCCGGGATTATCGCTGGGAATGGCTCCGGTTCATTTGGTAAGTATCGGGGGATGGCTCCCGAAGCTAATTTGGCCGTGATCAAAGTCTTAGATAAAAACGGCAGCGGATCTTTATCGGCAATAATTGAGGGGATCGAGTGGTGCATCAAGAATAAGGAAAAATATAATATCAGAGTCCTCAACCTGTCATTTGGAGCTGTAGCCCATGACTCATACCGAACAGACCTCTTATGCCGGGCAACCTCCACAGCCTGGGAGAATGGGATTGTGGTATGCACCGCTGCCGGGAATGATGGCCCAGGAGTAGGAACGATTAATACTCCTGGGATAAACCCAAAAATTATCACTGTTGGCAATGTAGACCATCGGAGAACCGTTAAATATGACGATGCTAGTTTACATCCCACTTCCAGCAGGGGGCCGACTCCGGACAAAATTAAAAAGCCGGATTTACTAGCGCCAGGGACTAATATCATCTCCCTTAGGATGGGCGGTGGGTATCAGTCCTTGACCGGGACTTCGATGGCCGCATCATTGGTTTCGGGAGCGGTTGCCTTGATCTTGGAGCAACAGCCGAAACTCCGGCCGGATCAGGTTAAAAAAGTATTACAGAAAAATGCCCGTCCCATAGGTTTGGATCGTAATGAAGAAGGAGCGGGAGTGCTTAATCTGGAAAAAATTTTAGCCGCTCCAAACAAAGGCCACCAAGCTCAAATTTTGAAAACTGAAAGCCGGGAACTAAAAGCTTGCTATATCAAAAATTGCCTTGAATTCAATTTTCTAGTCAACCCCTATTTGCTGTTTTTAATCCTAATTCTATTGGTTTCGGCATTCCCCGGTTACTATCGCAAGGTCAATCCGTATTTTCTTTTCCTGGTTTTAATCCTATTAGTTCTCGGTTGCGGACCGGGGATATCTTAAAATGGGGGGTAGTGTCATTGGCAATCCGGGAAGATATTCAACATGACATCCTGTTAATCATCGTAGCCGCGCTAGTTATTCTTTTTGCTACAGGCTTGGCGGGGTCTGGATTGGCTCCTGCTCCACCCATTATTCTACCCACATAAAGAAGGAGAGATGTCCTTTGTTTTCTACAGAGGATTTGGAGCGGATCAAAGAAAAAATCTCCCAGTTAAATAGCGGTGGACCGAAAAATAATAATGGAGATCATAAAAGGAAAACTAAGGACAATGATGACCAGGGTAAAGAAACCAGCGGCAATGCTTGTCCAAATTTAACAGCATCCGAAATTTTAGTAATAGCGGGGATCTTAACTGGGGTCTTAAAAGTAGCTTCGGTTACTATAGATACAAACCAAACAGTTGATATTGTTGTATCAGGTTCGCTCCGGCGTCAAACACAGATGGAGAAGGTTATGGAACAAATCGGGAAATGTTCCTTTGAAGATGTAATCCAGGCAATCTTCAATGGATGTGTTAAATAAATAGATCTGGGTATTTTTACGAATGGTTCAGATGACTTACTTAAATGCTGCTCTTTTTGTTTGGAAATACCGATAAATACAGCAAGGGGGATAACCAGATTTGATAGGGAGGAATTTATGACACCATCCGAATTTGAGCCTATGATGCTTCCTGAAGTAATTACCAACCGTGAAAAAGAATTGCAGCTATATAAATCATTATGCAACCTGAATGATGCTTTGGAATTTATGGAGCAAGACAATAACGGGATTAAAATGAAAGTTACCACCAAGTATTTTGGCGGTGAATTCCCGTTTGATATCGGTTATGTATTGATTAGCAAGTACGATGACCGAAAGTTTCTAGTTACCAAGGTCGACCCGATCAACCACCATCTCTGGCTGGGTGTTTGGGAAGGCTGACCTTACATCCTGGAGAAAACGTCAAACATTTGTTTGGCCTTATCCAGGTTTGCCTTTACTTTTTTATAGTACCTCGGATAATCTTGATTATTATAAATAGCTAAGGCCTCTTCATAAGCCTGCATGGCCTTGATCAAATTTTCACCCCGGTTTTCACGTTCAGCTTCGGCCAACATACTAAAAGCGGTTCCCAAATTATTTTGAACCATGGCGAAATCCTCAGGAGTTTCGCTTGAGGAAAGGTTCCGTAAAGCTTCTTGGAATGCCAAAATGGCATTGGTTAAATTACCGGAACGATTACGGTGTTCGGCAAGGTTTTTATAGGTGACCCCTAGATAATTTAAGGCCAACGAATAATCAATGGGGTATTTATTGGCCGTATAAACCTTGATCGATTCTTCAAAGGCATTAAACGCTTTGACAAGGTTAGTATCAGGATCGCGGTATTCGGATAATGAAATTAATAAATTTCCCAGATTGGTCTGGATTGCGGCAAATTCCATCGGACGGTTATTCAGGTTATATATTTTCAGGGATTCTTCATAGGCTTCGACTGCTTTTACTAAGTTTCTTTCTTGATCCCTGCCCTCAGCTAAAGACAGGTAGGTATCTGCTAGGTTTTTCTGGTTAAAAGCATATTCATAAGGGAACTTGTCCATAGTATGGACTTTTAAGGCCTCTTGGAATGCTTTAACCGCTTTGGTGAGATTTTCTTCCATGTTTTTAAATTTGGCAAACCCCTGAAAAGTTTTTCCGTATTTACTTTGGGTATCAGCATATTCCAGGGGATGCTTGGTGATTGAATAAATTTTTAGCGCTTCGTTAAAGGCCTGAAGAGCCTTGGTGAAATTATCCTCAGGATCGAAGACCTCCGCCCTTAATGAGTATGTCTCACCCAAATTCGCCTGAATGGAGGCATAGTCGGCAGGGTGTTCCGTTTCGTTATAGACAGTTAAGGAGGATTCAAAAGCCTGTTGGGCTTTGGCAAGATTGTCTTCTTTTTCACTTGTAAGCGCTAGATCTTTGAAGGCGGTGCCGATTTTTTTCTGGATGTAAGCATAATCAAGGGGGTGTTCCGTAATTTCGAAAACCCTTAAAGCCTCATTAAAAGATTGAACTGCCTTAGGAAGGGTCCCTTCCGGGTTTCCAATTACGGCAAGGGCTTGATAAGCGTCGCCCAATGTAAGTTGTATTTGACCAAAGGGAACCATGTATTGTTCAATATTGTAAAACTTGACTGCATTCTCTAAATTGGCGATGGCTTTATAATAATAATCTTCACTATCCAGCAGTTGAGCCAGGGACAGATAGACCGCGCCCAAGCTGTGTTGGGTCTGGGCGAAAGCATCCGGTTGCTTTTTACTGGTATAAATTTTTAAAGCTTCTTCATAAGCTCTGGCAGCGCTAACCAAGTTATTTTCACGATCCCGGACCTCGGCTAATAAATGATAAGCCATTCCCAGGTTTAATTGGGCGGAGGCATAATTGACCGGGTTTTTTTCCAAAGTAAAGACCCGTAAAGCCTCTTTTGAGGCTGTAATCGATTTGATTAGGTTTTCTTCCTTTTGTTGAAATTCCGAATAAAGCCGATAAACCTTGGAGAGGGTATTTTGGTTTTGAGCGTATTCGTTGGGATAACGGGTAACGGTAAAGACGGAGATCGTTTCTTCCAAAGCGGCCATTGCATTGGCCAAGTTTTCCTCGGGGTTCTCAATTAACGCCAGAGAGGAACAGGCCGATCCTAAGTTGCTTTGGGTCAATGCAAAACTATAGGGGTAATTGTCGGCGTTAACAAAACTTAAAGTCGCTTCAGAAGCTTTGACGGTTTTTCTAAGATATTCTTCCTTATCCCGGTATTCGGAAAGGGCAATAAAACAGTTTCCCAAATTGTATTGGGTCATGGCGTAATCGAGGGGATAATCTTCGGGGGTATAGACTTTTAGGGCTTCCTCAAGTGTTTGGGATGCTTTTAGATAGTTCCCTTCTTTATCAAGCTCCTGGAGCCTAGCCAAGGTCTCATAGGAGACGCCCAGGTTATAATGGATGGTGGCATACATTGAAGGGTATTTTTTCATTTTAAAAAATCGGCGCGCTTCTTCAAAAGCGTGGATTGCCTTGGATAAGTTAATCTCTTTATCTTTGATCTCCGCTAGGGTCCCGAAGGCGGCCCCTAAATCGTTTTGGACGGTAGCGTATTCGGCGGGGTATTTTTTCGGGTCGTATATTTCCAAAGCTTCTTCATAGTACCTGATTGCCTTGGTTAAATTTTCTTCTTTATCCTGAATCGCCGCAAGTTTTTTAAAGGCGAAGCCCGCATTCTGCTTTAAATGCGCATATATCTTAGGCTGTTTGTTTTTAAGAATCTGGGTTTGTGGATCTCCCGGCGCCAAAAGGGTATTATAAATGTTTAACGCATCGGCAAACATATTGTTCTCCAAGAGATCATCCGCTTTTTCGATTAGCGCGGCGCGTTCTTGATTAGCCAATTTTTTCTTGCGATACCTAGCCAGGATATAAAGGGCTATACCGGTTATGATAGCTATCGTACCGCTGATAATCCCGATCATCCAAGGGCCGCTTTTGATTAAGTCCATTAATCATCATCCTTTTTAGCTGGTTTAAAACTATCAATACCAGGTTTTAAGCTGCTAATTAAATAGGTTATTCTACAAGATCTGTCATTTTCCTTGTTTGTTAGTCCTTCACTTTTAAACTTAGTAAGCGGCAGATTTGACTATCTTTTGTAAGTTTCGGTGGAACAATATCCGCATAGTATTAGCCCGTTAATCAAAGTTTAGCGGAACCTCGATTGGTCCTGGCTAATCCGGTGTCCCATGATTCACCTTTATCCTTCAGGGGTTATTTCCAGGCCGAAAATGGAGACGGATTCAAGGGATCTCTTTACAGGACCCCAAGATTAATAATGGGGAGCCGGCGGGGAAAACAGTTACTTTAGAGTGAGTGATGGAGTATTTTTAATAAGGTATGTCAATAAGTAAAAAAAGGCGCGCCCCGGAGGGGCGCGCCTTTTGACTGTCTCGATACCCTTAATAACTAAAAAACACATGGCCTCCGATGGTTGCAGTCACTGCCTGGGATTTAACCCATTTGCTACTGGTTTTGGATGGGTTGTAAAAACCGTTGGCCCCATTGCTTGGATCCCAACCGGTGAGCGCCGCTTGGACCGCTTTATAAGCCGTGGCGGTAGCGGATAAATAAATTCGGCCGTCTAAAATCGGGCTATACTGGTAGCACCCATTATCAACTTGATAAATAATTCCGGAAATCGTATTCGGATAACGTGAATCCTCTAACCGGTTGAGGACAGTTGCGGCAACGGCAACTTGTCCAGTATAAGACTCTCCTACAGCTTCCGCAGTGACTAATCTGGCCAATAAATCGATATCGCTTTGGCTCAAATTATAAATACTGGTAGTTGCCACAGAACGCCTTGATGGAATTGTTAATGTTTGCCCGGCCCAAAGGGTGGAACTGCTTAAGCCGTTGGCTTGCTTTAATGCCGCTACTGTGACGCCGTATTTTTGGGCAATCAGATAAAGGGAATCTCCAGATTGAACACGGTAACTGGAATTGGAAGCCGTAGCGTTAGAACCGCTGGGAATGTTCAGGCGTTGCCCGACCGACAGGTAATTACTTGACAGGTTATTGGCGCTTTTTAAAGAATTGACTGATGTTCCGTATTTTTGAGCGAGCAAGTATAAGGTATCTCCGGATTTTACCGTATAAACCCAACTGGAACCGGATGTAGTATTACGGGTTGATACATTTAGGGCTTGTCCCGGGTATAAAGTGGATGACCCTAATCCGTTATTTTGTTTAAGGGCCGTTACAGATGTTCCATACCGGGCTGCGATCTTGTAAAGGGAATCACCTGGCTGAACATAATAAGTTTGCGCCCATGCGGTTCCAATAGCCAATGATAAAGAACCCAATCCTATTACTAAAAATAATCTTCGGTTACGTGGCACTTTCTCAGCTCCTTCTTGTTCTCTTATTCCACGGCAGGGCAAAAGGCCGGTTGCGAAAATTACTAAAAAGAAGAGTGCGTTTGTTAAAATGATTTTAGATTGATCCGTGGTTTGGTTATCTTTTTTTGGAAAATGGCTCTTACCTGTCAGGTAATTTCTTGTTCTAGCAAATTCTTTTAGGTAAGGGAAATTCCTTGTGGAAAACGGTGGGAAACCCATTTCGGTACAACTTTGCCGTAAATGGGTTTTAGTGGAGGAATAATAAAATTTTCAATACGGATAGTTTAACTATAGCTGCATCTACCGTCAAATAGTGCGATCAAATGAGAAAGGCAATAATATGAGCGGCGGATTAATTGGTTTAAAAAAATTCGGAAATCCAGGTTCCACTGAAATTGGCCCCATGCTCCACATGGAGATACTGAAAGGCGCATTTCCAAATGTTCCGCCAGAGCGATGAATTGATTAAAATCATACATCAGTTCTTTTAGTAGAGGAGAACCCCTTTCCAACCGGGGGAAGAAATACGGCGCAATTTCAGATAAGATTCTAATCCAAGACCAAATCAGCTTTTCGAATATGACTGTTTCACGTTCCACTTGAACCCTCCTAAACTAATTTCGTTACCTTTATAGGACAAGCCCATATAAAAACTTTAAAGAGTTAGCCCTTGAAACCGATATATAATATGCATAATTAATTATGCCGGGTTAATGGTTATTGAGATAATTAGGGTTCCAAAATCCCAAAATTATTATGGGGTTCCCGATTAAACAGGATGGTAGACTTTTACTTGGAGGTAATATGCGTAAAAAGATTCTGTTTGTGAGCGACCATGCAACCTCTCATAATTTGCAGGAAATGCTGGAAAAGATGTGGGAATTATGGGAAATGCAGTTTGTGGAGAATGAATCGGATGTTTGGAACCGTTTGGAAAATGATGGTTTTGATGTTTTAGTATTAGACTTAAGGACGCCGGAAGTCAATGGTATCGAACTGCTTCAAAAAGTAATGGATCGCTACCCGCGAGTGGTGAGGGTTATTATCGCCGGTTCCTCCGATCAGGAGCTGGTATTAAAGACAATTCGCTCTAACCATCAAATTATCGCCCAACCATTTAATCCCCATTCTTTGAAGGGGGTAATCGATCGTTCCTGTCAACTACGGGAAATTATCAAAAATGAAGGATTAAAACGATTTGTGGCCGGGATTAAACAGTTACCCAGCCTACCCAGTTTATATCAGCAAATAATGGATGAGTTACAATCGCCAAGGGTCTCGGTTAAGAGAGTGGCGGATCTAATCGCGCAAGATGTAACCATGACCGCCAAAATCCTTCAACTAGTCAATTCAGCATTTTTTAGCCTGCCGCAAAAGGTTGTTAATCCTCACCAAGCGGCAGTATTATTAGGAATCAACATTTTAAAAGGTTTGGTTCTCCATGTACATATTTTCTCTTCATTCAAATTGGATCCCCGGATTAAGGAATTCTCTATCCAAGGGCTCTCCAAGCACAGTTTGTTGGTGGGGAAGTTGGCCCGGGAGATCGTCCTGACCGAAACAAATGTAAGAAGTATGGAAGAAGATGCCCTAATTGCTGGCCTGTTGCATGATATTGGCAAATTGATTTTGCTCCAGGATCCGGAGCGCTATAATCAAGTGTTGGCTCATAGCCAAGAGAGGAGTTGCGATCATTTTCAGGCGGAATATGAAATTATGGGCGCATCCCATGCCGAAGTCGGGGCCTACCTGTTAGACCTTTGGGGAATGCCCGAACCGGTGGTCCAGGCGATAGCTTTTCATCACAATCCGTCAAAAGCGCTGGAGACTAATTTTTCGGTTTTAACTGCGGTTCATGTCGCCAATGCGCTGGCTTGCCGGAAAAAATGGAACAGTGAAGAATTATCCGAACTTGACCTTTTTTATTTATTGACGATTCATAAAAAAGAAGAGGTTTCAAAGTGGGTGGAAATTTACCACCGGATCCAATTGGAAACCTGACCATGATTACTAGTGATTAGGCAGATTGTAAGCGGTGTAACTGTCCGAACTTCTTTTGTCCTTCCTTAATGTTTAGTATGTTAACTTGCCGAATTAACATTAATGGTGGCGGAATAGTTCCCGCAGCCATTTTAGGAGCTGGCCCCTTTCGCGACAAAGGTCACATATCTCAACCGGTTCTTCACTTAACTGAAAGGCCTTTTCTTCGGTACGGCAATAAGGCCCAGGGAGCAAGCCGGTCCTTTTACAGATTTCGAGCTTGATAAAACGGTGTTTGGCACAGTATTCCGTTGGTTCGGTTCCGGCTAAAAAATATTCCGGGAATTGTTTACAAAAGGCGGTTGCTTTAGAGCCGGTTTCTTTACAAACCAATATTTTAACGATTTCGTTGGGGATGATAAAATCAAGCCTTGGTTTATCCGCCAAGGCTTTACTGACGAAATCAGCCCAGATGGGAGCGGCGATTTGGTTGCCTGAACCTGGAAGCGGGCGTTCATTATGATCACAACCGACAAATACTGAAATCAATAAATCCGGCGTATATCCGATAAACCATGCGTCGCGGTTATCTTCGGTGGTTCCGGTCTTGCCGGCTACAGGACGGTCAATTAAACCACGGATATTGGATGCGGTCCCTCCCGCTTCAAAAACACCGGTTAGGGCTTGGGTAACCAGGTAAGCTACTCCCGGATTAAGGATCTGGGGATGCGCTGTAGTGGCTTGATATAAAAGCCTGCCCTTTTGGTCGAAAATCCGCCGAATCGTGGTCGGTTGAATCTGAAGGCCGCCATTGGCCAAGGGTATGTAAGCCCTGGTTAGTTCCAAAGGGGAAACCTCTCCAGACCCTAATGCTAATGAAAGCTGTTGCGGTAAGCTGGAAGCAATACCCAGTTTTTTTGCCATGGTTAGTACCGGCTCAAATCCCAACTGGTGGAGTAATTTGACTGCAATGACATTGCTGGAACAGGCTAAAGCTTCTCGCAGTGATAATTGGCCCCTTTCCGAGGTGGTTTGATTGTCAAGCGGTTGGTAAACCTGTGCCCCTAAGCTGTAAGTTTGTGGTGTAACATCAATCCGGCTGGCTAAGGTATATCCTCCATTAAGGGCGGCAGCATAAAGGATCGGTTTAAAAGAGGAACCCGGTTGCCGTTTGGCCTGTATTGCCCGGTTAAACTCTGATTTTGTATAATCGCTACCGCCAACTAAGGCTGCAATTTGACCGTTCCGTGGATCTAAGGCAATCAGGGCGCCCTGTGGTTGAATCAAACCGCCCGAATCATATAGTAGCCTTGGCAAACCCTTAAGGAGTGCTTTTTCGGCCAAATTTTGAAGTCTCGGATCCAGGGTCGACTCGATCTTTAATCCTCCGGTATAAATAAGTCCGTGGGCTTTAGGAAAAATTCGTTCCAGTTCGGACTGGAGCGCATCCAAAAAATATGGGGCGGTTTGAGCCTTCCTTTTTAAACCGGGTAAATGAAGCGATTGCTTGGAGTATAGTTGGTATTCCGTTTCACTTAGATAGCCGCAATCAACCATTCTTTGTAAAACTTGCTTAAGCCGTTTTTTAGCTGATTCCAAATTTGTATATGGTGAATAAAAGGCTGGTCCTTTTGGTAAGCCGGCTAGTAATGCCATCTCCGCCTGGGTTAGCCTTTTTAAGTCTTTATCAAAATAGGTTGTAGCAGCAGTTTTAATTCCATAGGCTCCGTGGCCGAAGTAAATTTGGTTTAAATAATTCTCCAGTATTTGATCTTTGGATAGATGTAATTCCACTTTGACGGTATAAAATAATTCTTTTAACTTACGAATCAGAGTCCGTTTTTGATCTAGATAAGCATTTTTAACAAGTTGTTGAGTGATGGTGCTAGCGCCTTGTTCAATGCGGTGGTGCATCAAATTATTAATAAGGGCTTTGCCAATTCGGCCCAGATTAATCCCGCGATGGTAATAAAAGCGATGATCTTCGACCGCCAGGAACGCTTGGCGTAGAAATATGGGAACTTCGTCCAGAGGAACCGGGAGGCGGTTTTGTAAATAAAAAGTTGCCGCTAAATTCTGCTGGCAATCATAAACTTCCGAAGCTGCCGACATCAATGGCGAAGGCAATGGGAGATAAAAAAAGGCTAATGTTGCAACTGACAGGGTGAAGCATAAAAAAAGGAGCAACTGACTCCCGGTTAATTTGGAAACCGGTATTTTATCCCAATATTGTTTAATACGGCCTATCATTGAATTTCCTTTCCGCGCTGGCTGGTTAAGAGACATAAATCCGATGGTAAACCTTTGCGCCTTCTTTTCTTAGATTCCCCGGGCTAAGTCAGGATGGAGGACTATTAAATAATATGTCCTTCTCGTCCCTTTTTATGAGATTATTTGGAATAAATGTATTAACCGATAATTTATTGATTCAAGGAATTCGCATCATAAACCGATAAAAATATCGTATAAGCTTGTTTTTATTATTCATCTTGCGGAGACCTCCGTTAATGTTGAGCGATAAAAAGATAGTCACCATTTATAGTGGTAATTATTATGTGTCAAATGATCCGAATGTGGTAATTTATACCTTACTTGGTTCGTGCATTGCTGTCTGCCTATTTGATATTAGAAAGGGCATCGGCGGAATGAATCATTTTATGTTGCCTCAGCAAAGCCCCTATTCTTGTAGATCTAATGATTCCATACCTGGCTGGTTTGGCTTGGATTCTTTGGACTTAATGATCGGCCAAATCTTAAAAATCGGGGGTTCTCTTTCCGATCTACAAGCAAAGATCTTTGGAGGGGCCCGAGTGATTGAAAACCTAGAACTATCTAGTACTAATGTTCCTGCTGCCAATATAAGCTTTACCCTAAAATATCTAAAGGAGAAGGAAATTCCAGTAATTGCCAAGGATATAGGTGGTTGCTCTGGACGGAAGATTTTCTACTGTTTGGAGGATCATTCAGTTTTGGTCCAGCGTTTGGAGAAGGAGCTGAAGTCAGATGGCTGATGCAACGATTAATATGGAAGATTCGTTAGTATCTTTGTTTAAGAATGAGACTCGGGAACAGTTAGAACGCTTTACCGAGATCTTGATGGAGTTAAAACAAAATCCCGACAAACAAGATGAGGTAATTAATGAGCTGTTCCGGTTGGCTCATAATGTAAAAGGCTCTTCCGGAATGATGGGGTTGGACGAACTTAAAGAGAGCATGCATCTGGTGGAGAACTTATTTGACGGGGTCCGCAAGACGATCTTCAGGTTGAATGCGGACAAGATTGGCAACTTGATTCAATTTTGCGACGAAGTTTACGATTACATTGAGAGCGGCCACTGGGATCAAGCGGATCAGATCGGCCGTTGGAAGGAAGAGTTTAATTATCGAACGGAACAAGACACTTTACCTAAAGACCGTTATAATAACGTCCTAACCCTTAGTGAATCGGAAAAACAAGAGATTGCGTTATGGCAGAATTCCGGGAAAGATGTTTACGGAGTTGAAGTTCAATTTTCACTGGATGCCACTATGAAATCGGCGTCGGCTTTAGTTTTTGTTAAGTATCTTGAAAAGTATGGCCGGATTTATAAGATGGTTCCGGCAATTCAGGAGTTGGCGGCTGAAAAATTTGATATTTTCAAAGCGGTTTTATTAGTGGAGACTCCGCTGACGCCCGAGCAAGAGAATACTATAACCACTTATCCGGTGAATGACGCCTTAGAGACCAGGATGCGAAGATGGGTTTACCGTCCGGAAGAAGTAAAAGCCAAGCCAAAGGCAGAACCGGAACACCAGGAACCTTCGGCGGCACCAATCGGCGAACGCACTATTAGGGTTGAATCGGTAAAGATTGATAAGCTCCTTAATAATGTGGGTGAATTGCTTAACATCAAAGCCAATTTGAACCGATTAACGCAACTAGGTTATCAGGGGCAGATAACTTGGAACCAACTAACTAAAGTCGTTCAAAAGCTAGAACAGTTAACCGCTAATTTTCAAGAAGATATAATGGATTTGCGGATGGTTCCGGTACGGCAACTTTTCACGCGTTTCCCCAAGATTATCCGGGATGTCGCTAAGAAAAAAGATAAACAGGTCGAACTTACTATTTTCGGTGAGGATACGGAGATTGATAAGCAAATGGCCGAGAATTTGGTGGATCCATTAACCCACATCATCCGTAATGCGGTTGACCATGGGTTGGAAAGCGGTGACCAGCGAATCGCCGTAGGCAAACCAGAAATTGGCCATGTTACATTAGGGGCTTATCAAGATGGTGATTATATCGTAATTAGGGTAAGTGATGATGGCGGAGGGCTTGACTTAAATAAAATTAAGGAAAAAGCCGTTAAAAACGGCATCCTCGATGCAGACGATAAAATTAGTGAAGATGAAGCATATAAGCTGATATTCGCTCCCGGGTTCTCGACCGCCGAGGCAATCAGCGACATCTCCGGGCGCGGAGTAGGGCTGGATGTAGTTTTAAATAGTATTAACGCTTTAAAGGGTGATATCGAAGTTGTTACCGAGCGGAATAAAGGGACAACTTTTAATCTTAAAGTCCCATTAACTTTGGCAATTATTCAAGCCCTATTGGTTAAGGTCGGCAAACAGTTTTTTGGGATACCCTCCAGCGATGTACTGGAAAGCCTGATGATTGAGAAAGGCGATATCCATACCGTCACCGACCAAATGGTTTACACCTTGCGTCAGGAGGCTTTTCCCATAATTGACCTCCGAGAGATATTCGGGTTCGGGAAGGGGTCGGATTTGGAGCAAATTCCTTTGGTGGTGTTTAAAAATGGCCGCGGCAAAATGGGTTTAATAGTTGATGAATTAGCCGGCCAGGAAGAAATTTTGATTAAACAGATTAACCCTGCTTTTCCGAACAACCCGATGATCTCCGGGGCTGCGAGCTTAGGTGGCGGTGAAATAGCTTTAATCATTAATATCCGTAATCTAGATTCAAACTAACCTGCGCCTTGACTATGGATTGCCAGGGGGGCGTTCAATGTTAAAAATCAGCCATTCAATTGAAAATTATCATACCAGCAATACCGAGGCTAAACATACTGAACCATACATAATCTTTACAGTTGACAACGAAGAGTTCGGAGTCGAAGCTCAAAAGGTATTGGAGCTTGTAAAGTATATGGCTCCTTTAAAAATGCCTAATAATTTTGTCAATGTGCATGGAATGGCCATTTTCCGCGGCAAAATCATTCCAATCATAGACTTGCGAATGATTTTTGGGCTGGGGCCGGTTGTATATGGTGACGATACAGTAACGATCGTAGTTGAGTCGAGTATAAGCGCTTTTGGGATTACAGCCGAGCGGGTACTGGATTTAAATTTTATCCCAGTGGCCTCGATCAAAAAGGTAACCGCCTTTAATTTTGGGGAAAAAACGAAATATTTGAAGAGCGTGGCTATTTTCAGTGGGCATTTGGTCTTATTGCTTGATCTTGACAAAATGATTGAAACTAAACCTGCTCAGGCAGCTTTGGAAGTACCGGGTCAGCCTGAAAGCTTCACTAAAGTTGAAGCGCCAAGTTTTCTTCCAGAAATTAAAGCTGGCGGCCAAAGCATACCGGAAAAGATATGCGCGGCTGATCCCGCTTCGGATATATCTTTAGAAGATGGGGGGGGTTCTCAACCATTTGATACTGTGCCCGAATTACTTGAACCCCAAACAGGGCCGGTTAGTGAAGAACCTCAATTAACCCAGCCTGAAGAAGCTGAAGTCGAATACAAAAAATCCTCAAACTGCCTCATCGATCCTAAGGAACTGGAGGATCTCTTAAACAGGACTGCGCCTAAGCCAGAACAGGAAGCGGAAGAGTGTTTAAACATAGAGCCTCAACCGCTTACAGAAACTGAAGGCATACCGTTGGAAGAGACCGATTCCGCGGCTAAAAACGATCAAGCTTTAGTGGATCCAATGGAACCTGAGAGAATCTTAACCGAATTTGAACTGGAAAAAGAAAAGGTAAATGAACTGTCCGATCAGTCCGGCCCGAAGTTTGACACTGGCTCAAATCAGGCTTTAAATAAAGAGCAGGCAAGCTTGGAATCAACTAACGCATTAGAGGGTGTTTTAAAGCCGGAACAGGTTGAGTCGGATTTGGCTGTGAATTACCCTAAAGATTTATTTCAAATGAAGGCCACTACTGAAATGGTCAACCTAAACCAAACAGGGCAAGGCCTATCGGATAAAGTTATCGAAGGAATCTTAAAGGAATTGGAAGCCGAATCGCAAGCGGGATTGAAAGGCCTATCTCCCGGTAATGGCAATCAATGTATACAGCTTGACGGAATCGAAGCTTCTGAGGAGAAACCGGATGTATAACCTAACCAGAGAAGCGAGTGACCATGAAATTGAGCAAATCTGCCGTTTGCTCAATCAAAGGCTGGGCTTTAACTATACGCCGCAGAAGAAATACCTGGTCCAATCCCGGTTGCATAAAAGGCTTAATGAGCTTAATTTGAAAAGTTACCAAGCCTATTTGGACATATTGGAAAAGGACCCTTCAGAATTTAACAAGCTTGTCGCTTTAGTAACTACTAATGTAACCAGTTTTTTTAGGGAGTCATATCAATTTCAGGTCTTGCAGCGCGAATTGCTCCCGGTTTTGCTTACCAACAATCAAAAAGTAAAAAAGCTTAGGTGTTGGTCGGCCGGGTGTTCATCAGGGGAAGAAGCATATACACTTGCCATAGTAATGAATGAAGCGCTTGGCGCAGGATGGGATCTTCGGATCCTTGCCTCCGATATTAGTATCGTTAAACTGCAGGAGGGGATGGCTGGAGAGTATCCTCAAGATAGGCTCGGAGAAATTCCTAAAGATTTGAGGCAAAAGTACTTTATGCAGCTGACAGCGAAACCGGATTATTATCAAGTTAAACCTAGATTACGTGAACAAATTCATTTCCGCAAGATAAACCTGGTTGAAAAGATGGATATTCCGGATTATATCAAGTTTGACCTGATTTTATGTAGGAATGTTTTTATTTATTTAGCCCGCGCGTCTCAGGAAAAAGTGGTTCAAGGTTTCTATAATTTTTTAAAGAGTGGCGGTTATTTATTCTTAGGCCACTCGGAATCATTAAATTTTTCGGATCCTAGATGGATACATTTTAAGAAAAGTATTTATCAGAAGAAATAAACAATAGGGAGATTAGTATGGGTCAAAAGTATCGTGTGTTGGTGCTTGATGATTCAGCATTATTTCGCCAACTTCTTTCGGAGATTATTAACGCCAGCCCTGATCTGGAAGTGGTAGCATCTTTAGGGGATCCGCTCGAAGCTTTGGAACTGTTAAAAACAGTAAAGTTTGATGTTGTAACTTTGGACGTGGTAATGCCCAAGATGGACGGGTTAGAATTTTTAGAGCGCCTAATGCAATTTAAACCAATGCCAGTGGTAATGATAAGTTCGTGGACTCAGGTTAGCAGTAGGATCGGGATAAAATCCCTAGACTTAGGGGCAGTGGATATCATCGCAAAACCTCAAACAAGCTATAAAGAAGGTATTAAGCTCTTAGAAAATGAAATTATCACTAAACTAAGGACTGCCGTTCAAGTTAAAGTCGGTTTGGCCTCGACTAAAAATCCGGCGCCCTGTGCCCGGGAGTCAAACGTCCCCAAAAAAACCGGGGCTTCGGAACGCTTAATTGCAATCGGTGCTTCTACCGGGGGGACTACCGCCATCGGAGAGTTATTTAAATCGCTGGATTCTGATCTACCTGGAATAGTAATTATCCAACACATGCCGGCGATGTTTACCGGCGCTTTTGCCCAGACTTTGGATCAAATCGGGGCGATCCGGGTCAAAGAAGCCGAGGATGGGGAAGAGATATTAAGAGGAAAGGCGCTGGTAGTCCCCGGAGGGAAAAGTTTGGCTGTGGAACGCCGTAATTCCAGATATCTGGTTAAGGTAGAACCGCCGGTTAATAATACGTTTTATAATCCATCAATCGACTATACCTTAACGTCCGTTGCCCCGCTGGGGAAAAAAGCGTTGGGAGTGATCCTTACCGGTATGGGTGATGACGGCGCCAAAGGCTTAAAAGCTATGCGCGAACAAGGGGCTTTTACCATTGCCCAGGATGAAAAGAGCTCAGTGGTTTATGGTATGCCTCAAAAGGCAGTCGAGTATGGCGGGGCAATTAAAATCGTTCCTTTAGAACAAGTGGCGGCTGAGATTAATAAATGGGGCCAGATGGAATAGGAGAAATTTTGTTTGACTTGAGATACTAAGGAGAAGTATCATTATCATACGAAATATTAAATATTAAGATCGGGTTTATCGATCTTGGATCTGATAAGTGGGGTGTACTTATGAAAATTCTGGTGGTTGATGACGCGAACCTAGCGCGGGCGATGCTCAAGAAGATACTTGAAGATAACGGTTTCAAAGAAGTGCTGGAAGCGGCCAACGGTTTAGAGGCGATCGAAATCTATCAAGGACACCATCCCGCCTTGGTGACAATGGATATCACTATGCCCGAGATGGATGGGATAACCGCCATTAAGGAGATTATGAAAATCGATCCCAATGCCAATATCATCGTTTGCAGCGCTTTAGGCCAGAAAGAAGTGGTTATGGAAGCTATTTCAGCCGGGGCCAAACATTTTCTAGTTAAACCCTTTGAACCCGATAAGGTATTAAAAATTATTAGGGCGCTACTCAGTTAGTGTCAACGGTAAGTTTTGATGGATGATGCAAACTTTACGCTTTATATTTGATGCGGCGCTTTTATTCAGGCGTATGGTTTAAAGAAAAATGTTAAAACTTTATTATAGAAATAAATCACAAAAAAATCACCTTTAATAAACCGTCAATGAATCCGTTATTTAAAGGTGATTTTTGATTTAAAACCATAAGCGACTATCAAGGCAGGATATATAAAGTAAAACTAGAATTATAGAAACGCTATAGATAGAAATGTATCAATAAGTTTTTGGACGCACACGGGTTATTCCGGCATATTCCCTTGACTCATAAATTGAAATAAATACTTTAATTTTCTTTTTCCATCCATGGTTTAAGGATGGAAAGGCATAGATAAAATTTATTTTAATTTAGATAGATTAAATTTTAACGAGGTGTTATAAAGTGGCTGGTTCAGCTGCAATCGGGGCCTTCGATTCCGGTGTCGGAGGGCTTTCAATCCTGAAGGAGATCAGGCGGATACTTCCGGGGGAGAATTTGCTATACTTGGCGGATACGGCGCACTGCCCGTACGGGACTAAACCAGTTTCCGAAATCAGGGCGCGGAGTTTGAAAGTAACCGCATTTTTAGTTGAGTCCGGAGTTAAGGCGGTGGTGGTAGCATGTAATTCGGCGTCTGTGGCAGGCTTGGATCAGGTCAGGGAGGCCTACCCTCAAATACCGATTGTCGGAGTTGAACCGGCGCTCAAACCCGCCCATGATCTAACCCGTAACGGGAAGATTGGAGTATTAGCCACTAGCATGACCTTGAATGGGGTCCGTTTTTCGGTCTTGGTTGAAAGGTTTGGGACTGGTGTGGAGGTATACACCCAACCGGCCCCCGGACTAGTAGAACTGGTAGAGGCCGGAAAACTAGATACTCCTGAGACTGAGGCTCTGTTACATCAATATCTCGATCCTTTATTGGAAAAGCAAATCGATACTTTGGTTTTGGGTTGTACCCATTACCCTTTTTTGATTGGGGTAATCAACAGAATCTGCGGTTCAAGTGTTACTATCCTTGATACCGGCCTGGCTGTCGCCAAACAAACCTTTCGCGTATTGGAACACAACCGGACCCTGAATTCCCAAACTAGTGGGGGAAAAGAGGCCTTTTATACCAGTGGCGACCCCGCCGCAGTTAGCGAAGTTGTGGCCAAGTTATGGTCCTATGGACAAGTAAGCGTTTTAAAAGCAAATGTTTGAGCATTGGTATTATTATACTTAGGGTGATTGGAAATGAAATTTACCAAGTATGTCATCTTTGACGTTAAAAGGTCCGAATTCCCGAAACATAAGGCTCAACAGGGTTTGTTGGTACATTTGGACAATGTCAATCAGTTCATAGACGAACACCGTTTTGACGAAGGGTTGGCTTATATCGCAGGTCTGTTCGATCAAGTTTCAAAGGTTCGGGATCCGAAAGTATATACCTATCTTCTACTTTCACAGGGAATATCATACCGGAAGAGGGGATTCCTTAAGGAAGAGACTGGAGATCTCATTAAAGCGGGCGCCGCATTTGAGGGTGTCCTTAGTTTAGTTAAAGAAAATGATTGGGAATATGGTTTTGCCCAACTTAACCTGGGAGCTGTTTTCAGTTCACTAGCGCAGTATCAGGAACGGGATTTGAATACTGGTAAGGCGATTGATGCCTTTGAAAAGGCTGAAT
Source organism: Bacillota bacterium (assembly GCA_023415835.1). Lineage (GTDB taxonomy): Bacteria > Bacillota > UBA4882 > UBA8346 > UBA8346 > JAAYHS01. The sequence continues at coordinate 58,005 of JAEZJK010000048.1, read as the reverse complement.
CATCATTGAAGAAGGCATGGTCAACCTATGGCAAAAATGTGAGTTCTAATGAATATATGGCAATATCTTTATCATTGGGGGCTGTTTATAATGCTTTGGCTGATTTTCGGGATCGCGAGCCCAATCTGGAGCAGGCGATCCAGCACCTTCGAAAAATGTTACCAAGCGTTAATCGGGAACAGGCGCCTTCGAGTTATGCTTTACTTCAATTTCAGCTTGGGCATTCGTATGGTCTTTTAGCCGACTCCCGGGATTCGATCGCTAATTATCATAATGCAATTGGGGCATATGAAGCGGCATTGCGGGTTTACAACCTTCAAAGCTACGCAGTTGAATATTCGCATACCCTAAACAGCCTGGCTAACGTTTATATTGATTTAGCCCGGCTTAATAATGAAGAGGCCAATCTGAACAAAGCAATGGAAATCTGTAAGGAAGTCCTGAACGTGTTGATTTCGTCTACCGAATATCTGATGGGCTATGCTTTCATTCTCCATAACTTGGGATCGGCTTGTAAATTATATTGGAATATCCGGAACCAGGATTCTTATTTAGATAAAGCGATCCATTATTTCGAAGAAATTTTAAAACTCGATAAGCTCTCCCCGGTTGCGGAGATTTGCGCTTCAACTCATTTGAACCTGGGGATAATTCATAATATTATCGCAACAATCCGGGATCGCGACCAAAATCTAACCCGGGCGGTCATTGAATATGAAAAGGCGCTTCAGCTCTATGGCGCCCAACAGTATCCTTTCCGGCATGCCATTACCCAAAGCCACCTCGGTAAGGCCTACTGGGCGCTTACCGAGAATGATAACGGAAAGGAATATCTCGATAAAGCTATTGGGGCTTTCGAAGCAGCGGTCCGGCTTTTTAATCCCACAAAATATCCTAGAGAATTTATTGACGGCCAGTTAAACTTAGGTATGGCTCGGCTATTGTCGGTCAAGGGTTATTTTCGAGAAGACATCCTCTTGCAAGCAATCAAAGGATATGAAGCTGCGCTAGGGATATGCAATCCGGAGGAGGAGCCGGTTAAGTATGGAAAGCTCCAAATTGGACTGGGAGAAGCCTATCAATATTTGGGGTTGGCCGAAAGCCAAGCGGATTATTTTGGGAAAGCAATTGAGTTTTTGGAAGCAGCGTTAAAAACCTATACTGATAAACAATTGCTACTGGAGAAAGCCTGGGCAATGAAAAAAATGGGATCCGCCTATCAGGATTTTGCCAAGTTAATTAGCAAGGAAATCAATCTCCAAAAGGCAATGAAATGCTATCAAGACGCCCAAGGGATTTTAAACCTGGAAAACCATCCTTTGGACTTTGCAATCCTAAATGAAGCGTTGGCTGAAACTTTCGTTGCCAGGGCCGATATCAATCAAAAAGAAAACTATTTGAATTTGGCAGTTAAAACCTTAAGAGAAACAGCGCCGATCCTGGCGATTATAGGTGATCCGGAACGGAGCAGCCGTCTGCAAAGGCGTTTGGGCGATCTGTACCGGGATTTGGCCGAGGTGGCCGAAGCAAAGAAAGAAGTTTATCAGAAGTCGATTTCCGCCTATGAAACGGCTTTGCAACACTATACCAGCGACCGGTTTCCCAAAGAATTCGCAGGGATAACATTTCAAATAGGCATTACTTATAAGATGATGGCGGAAAACATTAAGAATTTTGCCTTTAACAGTATTAGCGAATATAACGAATTCCGGGCGGATCGGCTGCGCAATGCGATGGGGGCGTTTCAAGGGGCATTAATGGTGTTTACCATTGAAAAATTCCCTTCTGATTATGCCAAGGTTCAGTTTGATATGGGGGAAGCCTATGCGATCCTGGCTGACCTTCAGGAGCGCAAGGAGAATCTAACCAGGGCGCTCGCGGCTTTTGGGGAAGCGTTGAAAGTCTATACTCCCGCCGAATATCCGGTAGAGCACAAGAAAGTAATTTATCATTATGAAAAGATGAAGCAAAGATTGTAATCATAAATCATAATTATAAAACCCGCCTGAAGCAAACAGATTGTTGCGACAGGGGGGTTTAATAGTGTGAAATGTGAAGTTTGAAGTTTGAAATATTACAGAGGAATTCACTCTTCACCCTTCAAACTTCATACCTCAACCTTATTTCAAATGATACTCTTGGGCCAGTTCCGTAAAGGCAGGGAAGGAATTTCTGATGACATCGTCGGAGACGCAGTAGGCGATCCGGAAATAACCCGGCTGGCCGAAGCCGCTTCCCGGTACCAGCAGCAGATTGTACTTCACGGCTGACTGGATGAAGGCCACATCGTCCGGGATCGGGCATTTAGGGAAGAAGTAAAAAGCGCCTTGAGGTTTGACTACATCAAAACCGACTTCAATTAAATGATTGTAAAACAAGTCGCGGCGTTTCTGGTAGATGTCGACCCCCACCACTTGCCCTTGAAGAGTGATGATCAAGTGTTGCATAAATGCCGGGGCATTAACAAAACCCAGTACCCGGTTGGCATAAACCAGCGCGTCAAAGAGGAGCCCGGCTTCTGGGTTGTTATGGTTGATAGCCACATAGCCGATGCGTTCGCCCGGTATGGCCAAGTCTTTACTGTGGGAGGTAACCAGCAGGCTATGATCGAATATTTTGAGGATCGATGGGACGGTCAGGCCATCGTAAACTAAACCTGCATACGGTTCGTCCGAGATCAGGTAGATCGTCTTCCCCAGCTCCGCTTCTTTTTTTGCAATAAGTTGGGCTAGCTTTTGCAGGCTGTCTTCAGTATAAACTACCCCGGTTGGGTTATTGGGTGAATTGATTAAAATAGCTTTGGTTTTGGAATTAACCGCTTTTTCGATGTTGGTTAAATCCAACTGAAAATCGGGCCGGGATTGGACAACCGTCAGTTTCCCCTGAAAATTGCCTACATAGGATCCGTATTCCACAAAATAGGGCGCGCTGACGATTACTTCATCGCCGGGGTCGAGCAAAGCTTTGAAGACGATGTTCAGGCCGCCGCCTGCGCCAACGGTCATAATCACGTGGTTGACGGTAAGGTTCAGGCCGGAGGTCCGGTTCAGATGGTCGGCAACAGCCTGGCGGGTTTCGGGATATCCGGCGTTGCTCATGTATTTGTGCATGCCGGGTATGGGATGGTTGGCTAACTCCTGGAGCCGGGTTTTAAAGCTGGCCGGTGGTTCCAGATCAGGATTGCCGAGGGTAAAGTCGTAAACATTTTCGGGACCGTAGATTTTGCTTAACCGGCCGCCTTCTTCGAACATCTTACGGATCCAGGAAGAGCTGGAGAGGGAGTCCTTGACTTTGACTGAAATTGACATTTTATCCTCCTTTAAGGGAATAGAGAAGGCATGAGGCGCGAGCCTCGGGCTTTCTTTTGTTTGAGCCTTGATTTAGTGCCTTTGCTTGCCTAATTTAATATATTTTAATGATAGTATTAGTATCCGGCTCCATGGCTGAACTGTAGTTGTATGATAGCCATCCGCGTCGGTATCCGGTTGATATACGGGAAATTATGAAAATTAGCTGACGTTGGGTAAGCATCGCTAGCATTTTCTAAGGTTGGTGATGATGGATATTAATAGTAATTATAATCAAATTCTCCGTTTATTTCAATTAAATATTAGAAGGTTCCTCTTAACAAAAGGGGTAACTAAATAGGGATTTCAAAATCCTCATAAAAAAGCGAAAAGCCTCTTCAACTGTCAGCATTTTAACCTCATGGCTCGCGCCTTTTGTCTTATGCTTGATTACTTGGATGGATTTCCCCTACTTTACAGAAGGGATAAAATCGAGTATAATAATTGATACGTGATACGCCGAAGTGGTGGAACTGGCAGACGCGCTGTGTTCAGGGCGCAGTGTCCGTAAGGGCGTGCGGGTTCAAATCCCGCCTTCGGCACCAACAAGAAATGTCCCTCCGTTATTTGACGGAGGTTTTGTTTTTTCCTTGGCCTTGATAGGCTCTTTGGCTATATTATCACAATTCAAATGGGCAACTAAAATTTTTAATTTCATTAAGTATTATCCTGATACAGACACTGGTTTCATTCATAACCTGCCTATCCCAAAACCTAATTACAGTCCATCCATTTTGGCTAAGAAGGATATTATTCCTTTGATCCCGGGCCATATTTCTTTCAATTTTTTTAATCCAATATTCTTTATTCGATTTTATTTTGGCCTTTTTTATACTCCAATTATATCCATGCCAAAAATCCCCGTCAATAAAAATGGCAATCCTATAGTTGACCAGGACTATATCGGGAGAACCAGGTAGTTTATTATAATTTACCCGATACCTAATTTTATTTTTCCAAAGGGCCTTACGTAAAATAAGTTCGGGTTTTGTGTTTTTGTTTTTGATTCTCTTCATTATCTTTGATCTTGTAGAAGAAGTAACTAGCTTTTCCATCGGGTGGTAGCTCCTATCGAGTTATATATCCATTTTAACCAAAATAAATTAAACTTGTCTATTGGCAAATGGGTTTCAATTTGTTAAAATAAAATCATAACGAACATATATTCGGAGCAAGAGGTTGATAAAATGTACATAAGTAAAGTAAAAGTAAAAGAGCTAATGACTAAAAAAGGCATTTCCACGCAAACACAACTTGCTCAAATGTTAGGTATGACCAAAAATCAACTTTCGGTTATGTTATCGGAAAGGTTTAACCCTATAAAAAGCAATGTATTAGGAATGTGTAAAGTTTTGGAAACCAATCCCCTTGATATTATTGAAGATAGTGATATGGTTCATGGGTTTAGTGTAAATGGTATGTTTAATTTTCCTGATTTGAATAATAGGAACATTAAAGTGGTTGAACTTTTCGCAGGAACGGGAGGCCTCGCCTTAGGCTTAGAAAAAGCAGGTTTAGATACTGTTGAATTAGTTGAAATTGATAGGTTTTGCTGTGAGACTTTGAAAAGAAACCGGCCAGGTTGGAATATTATAAATAAAGATGTCCGGGAAGTCGATTTTACCAAATACAGAGGCCGGGTTGAGGTTGTTACCGGCGGTTTTCCTTGTCAAGCTTTTAGCTATGCCGGGAAAAAGTTGGGGTTTGAGGATACAAGAGGCACATTGTTTTATGAATTCGCCAGGTGTGTTAATGAGATTAAGCCGGTATTATTTTTGGCGGAAAACGTTAGAGGTTTAATAAGCCATGACAATGGAAGGACTTTAGCGGCGATTATTAGCATTTTTAAGGATTTAGGCTACAATATTCAATATAAATTATTAAATGCCGTAAATTATGGAGTCCCGCAAAAAAGGGAGCGGGTTGTAATCGTTGGGACTAAAGAAGGCATTAATTTTAAGTATCCGGAAAAAGAAAAAAAAATTATTACATTACGAGAGGCTTTGAAGGGGGTTCCCAAGTCGGACGGCCAACAATATTCAAATAGTAAAAGAAAAGTCCTTGAACTTGTCCCGCCGGGCGGATGTTGGCGAAACTTGCCCGATGCCATCCAAAAAGAATATATGGGTAAAAGCTTCTATTCCGGCGGCGGAAGGACGGGTATGGCCCGTAGGATCTCTTGGGAGGAGCCTTGTTTAACTTTGACATGCTCCCCTTCGCAAAAGCAAACTGAAAGGTGTCACCCTGATGAAACCAGGCCTTTTACAGTTAGGGAATATGCTAGGATACAAACATTCCCGGATGATTGGGAATTTGTTGGAGGGATCGGTGAGAAATACAAACAAATAGGCAATGCCGTTCCAGTAGAGTTCGCTTATAAGTTAGGCCTTCAAATAGTCGAAGCAGTCAATGAGTATCGGGTTAAAGGCATATCTAACGATGAAGCGGCGGCAGCTTTTGAAAGGGTGCAATAAGGGGGGCACTCTTTTTATTATAATATTTTCAATCGGGGTAGGAAAATGTTGGGTTTTAACGAAGCAATTTATTATTAGCATTTTATAACGGCACGGAAAGAAGGGCTACCGATGAAGCCAAGTTGGATTGAAGAACAAAAATTACAAGAAACAGTTGAATATTTATTAGAAAAAGCTAAAGAGGCTGAAAAGTCGGCAGAAAAAGAATTTGGGAAAAATGTTATTGACCCATTTGCCGCTTTGTTTGAAATATTTGGTTTTGGTATTAGTTATGATTCATGGTATAAAAATGAAACTATCAGGCAAGCCCAGAAGACATTACAAAACCATATCGGGAGTTTCCACCAAAAAATCCTTGGGAGTGTTGCCGGATGGGAAGACTTGGGTGTCGGTAATGTAGTTGATTTGGTCTCGGATTGTAATAAAATTATTGCGGAAGTAAAAAACAAATACAATACTGTTTCCGGAGGTAAACTTGCAGATTTATACAATGACCTTCATAGTTTAGTTATGCCTAATAGTAGTAAATATAAGGGATATACTGCATACTATGTGACGATTATTCCCAAAAAGGCGGAGCGCTTTAATAGGGAGTTTATGCCATCAAATAAGACAACAAGCTCAAAATGCCAAAAAAACAGCAATATTAGAGAAATTGACGGAGCTAGTTTTTATCATTTAGTTACAGGTAAGGCAGATGCCCTTGAAAACCTTTTTAATTATATTCCGGAAGTGATTGAGAAATCCAACCTAAAAATGGATTCTTGTACAAAAGCAAAATTAAGATATTATTTCAAAAAAGCTTTTAAGTAACCCAGTTGGGTTAAAAGAGGCCTTTAGTATTTAAGTATTGGGCAAGAAGTGATTTAAGGCCGGATTAAATAGAGAATGTAATATGGTTATCAAGGAAAAAAATAGCCCTACCAAAATTCAGCTTATTTATTTGGAGTGATTGATTTTATTTTTGGATTTAGCTAACATTTCAATGGTTGTGAGTACGGACTGAATTCCATTATTGATTTGGCTGGCGTTCATAGCCGCAATATATTCATCGCGGGAATCATATACTGAATTAACTTGAGTTAGTAGGGATTCGGGATTTAAATTTTCCTCCGCTAAAGCCTTGCTAAATCCCTGTTTTTCAAAGGAGTAAGCATTCAGGATCTGGTCGCCGCGGCTGGCCTGCTTGGACAAGGGGATTAATAGATTTGGTTTTTTCAATGCCAACAGTTCAAAGAGGGTAGTAGCGCCTGCCCGTGAAATAACCAAATCGGCCATTGCCATTAAGTGCGGTAGCTCTTCATTAACATAGTCAAATTGTTTATAGCCCCGGATTTGATTGAGACTGGAATCGGTACCATTCTCACCGCAGATATGGCATAGATCGAATTTTTCAGTAATTTGGCCTAATACGCTCCGGATAGCTTTATTCAAGATTTCTGAACCTTGGCTGCCGCCAATAATCATTATTACAGGTTTATTATCGTTAAAACCGCAGATACGCTTGGCCTTTGCGGCATCCCCTCCAAACAAGCTTTCTCTAACCGGTAAGCCGGTTAAAACCCCTTTGGCAAGCGGGAGGTATTTTTTTGTCTCCGGAAAGGTGTAACAAATCTTGCTCGCAAAGGGAATCGATAATTTATTGGCAAGGCCCGGTGTGATATCGGATTCGTGAATAACTACCGGGATCCGGTGAAACCATGAAGCCCAAACTACCGGGGATGAAACGAAACCGCCTTTACTAAACACCACATTTGGTTTTATTTTTGCGACAATCGCCAATGATTCGGCAAATCCTCTCGCAATTTGAAAAAGGTCGGTCAAATTCTTCAAGTTCAAATAGCGACGGAGTTTTCCAGCATGAACCGTGTGGTATGGGATTCCAAGCGGCCCGATCAATTGGCGTTCCATACCTTCTTTGGTACCAATATAATGAATTTCAAATCCGGCCCTTTTTAACTCCGGGATTAGGGCGATGTTCGGAGTAATATGGCCGGCTGTGCCTCCACCGGTTAGAATTATCCGCACTTTTTTTCCTCCTCAAAGCGCTGGCGGTTAGTACTTTCCCTCTAGATAGCCGTCCACGTCAGCTATTACTTAAAACACGTGAAATTATGGAAAGGGGCTAATGTGGATCGGTAGTAACGAAGGATTTTATAAACAAAAATAAATTAATCCTGATATAGATTATATGATTTGAGCTATATTGTTTCCCTCTCCAAAAGGGATTAAATTATTTTACTTAAAAAAAGTTTGGTCCGGTCGTTTTCGGGATTATAGAACAGTTTAGCCGGAGTCCCTTCCTCGATGATCTCCCCTTCATCCATGAATAAAACGCGATGGGCCACTTCTTTGGCAAAACCCATCTCATGGGTGACGACCAGCATTGTCATGCCATCCCGCGCCAAGTCCTTCATTACATCCAAGACTTCCTGGATCATTTCCGGATCAAGGGCTGAGGTTGGCTCATCAAAGAGCATTACTTTTGGACGCATTGCTAAAGCCCTGGCAATAGCGATTCTTTGTTGCTGGCCACCGGATAAATGATCGGGATAGACGTCGGCTTTATGGCGAAGCCCAACCCGATCCAGCAGTTGATAGGCTCTGGAAGTTGCTTCATCATGGGTAAGGCCACGGACTTTGATCGGAGCCAAAGTTATGTTTTCCAAGGCGGTTTTATGGGGAAACAGGTTAAATCTTTGAAAAACCATTCCCACTTCAGCCCGGACTTCATTAACATCGATCTGGGTATGATCGGTTACATCCAAGTTTTCAATATAAATATGGCCTTCAGAAGGCTTTTCCAATAAGTTAAGACAGCGCAAGAAGGTACTCTTCCCGGAACCGCTAGGACCGATGATACAAACTACTTCACCCTGGCTTATCTGAGCGCTAACTCCCTTTAAAACATGAAGATGATGAAATCGTTTATGAAGCTTATCAACTTTAATCATTGACTTTCAGCCTCCTTTCTAGCCGGGCGACAATCCTAGTAAAGGGAATGGTCATCAAAAGAAAGAGCAACCCAACCTCTAGCCAGGTTTCGGTCGGGCGGTAGGAGCGGGTGACAATTATCTGGGCTTTACGGACTAACTCTTCCATTCCGATGACTGAGACCAGTGACGAATCTTTGAGCATTGCTATAAATTCGTTGCCTAAAGGTGGAATGACCCGTTTTAACGCTTGGGGAAGAATTACATGGCGCATCGCTTGGCGATACGTCATTCCTAGCGAACGGGCCGCCTCCATCTGGCCCCGGTCGATGGATTGAATGCCGGCTCGGATAATTTCGGCCACATAGGCGCCGCTGTTGATGCTTAACGCCAATAGCGCTGATAAAAATGGATTGAGCGGGATGGGTTGTCCATTATTAAAAAGTATGCCTAAAAGCGGCGGCGTACCGAAATGAATCATAAAAATCTGAACCAATAGGGGAGTTCCACGGATAAAGTCGACGTATATCCCAGAGACTAAATTGATAATTTTATTATTGACTACCCGCGCCACTCCGGCGAAGGTTCCGATGACAATTCCGTTAAATACGGCAATAATAGTTAAAAAGAGAGTCATCAGCATCCCAATTAAAAGAGTAGGTAAACCTAGCCACATATAATACAATGATGTTTCAGGAATCGGAATTTCAATGATATTATTTCCGGGTTTGACAACTATATTACGTTTCTCGTTTCGGTAGTTTGGAAGGCCTTTTAGTTCGATTTGATGAGAGCCTTCCTTAATGCCTGTAAATGAATAGGGGGTAATTTTGTAGGTGTTAGCGCCATCCAACCATATTTGAGCCCCGGAAGGATCGGAAAAGATTTTCAAATCAGCCCCTTGGACTGGGGCGCCTGAAGAAAATATTAAAATTCCCAGTAACAGGAATAAAATTACAAAATTTAGGCAATAATATTGTTTCACGATAAACATCCTTTTTTTTCCTGGTAAAAATAATACGGTCAAACGGTTAAGTTTCGCCGTTTGACCGTAGAACAAATTCCAGTTAGTTACCAGATTTATACTTTTGTTCTAGTTCGGCTAATTTGCCATTATTTCGGAGCGTTTCTAAAGCTGTATTAATCTTTTCAAGCAGTTCGGTGTTTTCTTTCTTAATTCCGATACCGTAGTTTTCGATTTGAGTGTCGGTAATTTCAATCATTTTAAGGCCGGTAGTTTTATTGATGGCCTTAGAGGCTACCAAATCATCCATGACAGCGGCATCAGCGTTATTGTTAAGTAACTCTTGAACAGCCTGGGGATTGGTATCAAAACGTTTCATTTTAACATCTTTAATTTTACTGGCATAAAGGTCACCGGTGGTGCCGTTTTGGGCAGTTACAGTTTTACCGACTAAATCGGCGGGTGTTTTAATTTGGTCATTGTCTTCTTTGACAACGATTACCTGTTTGATTGAGAAGTAGGGGTCGGAGAAATTTATTTGTTTTTGACGTTCCTTAGTAATGGTCATGGCTGAGATTAAGCAATCATAATTTCCGTTAATCAATCCAGGAATGATTCCATCCCAACCCACATTTTGGAGTTTCAGTTCCATTTTCATTTCGTCTGCAACCATTTTGATTAATTCCATATCAAACCCAACATAATTACCGGATTCGTCGATACTTTCAAAAGGTTCATAAGCGGCATCGGTTGCAACATTCAAGACATTTTTTGATTGAAGGCAGCCTGAAGACATTACCATGATAATTGACAAAATCAAAGCTAAAAAAAGAAATTTTTTCAAAGGAACACCCCCTGTTTACATTATTATTACAATTATATCTCACTTTAAGATAAGATGTAAAGTTTTTGTAGGTTTACAGTTTAATTTAGCTAGAAAACAATAATTGATATGAAAATAAGGTAAGAGGCACAAGGTATTAGGCTGGAGTAAAGCAAAGCTGGGCTTTCTAGGCCTAATTTCTTTTTTGTTCCCGATAGGGCATGGACGCCAATATGGTAAAGGTAAGCAAGGCTATTTTAAATCCAGGTTAATAAAATCCAGTAATTTGGGGAATTCTAGTTAATGGCCATAAATATAAAATAAGGTGAACCTAAACCATGAAAACCTTAAAGGTAGAAAAACCAGCGGAATTTCAAAGTATTATTTGGGATGAAGCCTCCATTGATAATGTAGCGATGTTTGAGGAGTTATTAAAGGAGGAAATAGATGATAGTCAAGGTGTAATTCGGGAGATTTGTTTTCATATTTTGAATGCCGGGGGGAAAAGGATTCGGCCGTTATTGGTTTGGTACAGTGGTTTGATTTTCGGTCCGGGCTCCACAAACTTGAAGTGGACAGCGATTACTGCTGAGTTAATTCATATGGCGTCATTGATCCATGATGACATCATTGATGGTTCTGAGTTCAGGCATAATCAACCTACCGCACAAAAAAATTGGGGTAATCAACGGGCAGTATTAGGCGGAGATTACTTGTTCGCTAAAGCTTTTGGTATCCTGGCTAGAAATAAGCTTACTGAACCTATGGGAATTATGGTAGGGGCCATTCAAAATATGTGCCAGGGGGAAATCTTACAAGATCAGGATCAGTTTAATTCAATGGTCGGGATGGAAGGGTATTACGATCGGATTTCAAAAAAAACTGCAGTTTTAATAGAAGCCTCATGTAAAGCCGGGGCTTTGGTGGCCGGTGCCGACCATTTTCAGGTGGAAGCCCTTGGCTGCTTTGGTTTAAACTTAGGGCTGGCATTTCAAATCATTGATGACATTTTGGATATTTGCGGAGATGAGATTAAAATGGGTAAACCCAAATATACCGACCTGATTAAAGGGAATTATACTTTACCGTTTATCCTATTAATGGAACAGCCTAAATACCAAGGGTGGGTGAGAGAGATAACTAAAGAACGAAATTTTAACCGCTCAAATTTAACAGGGATCGAAGAAGTGGTGCGGGAATCGGGAGTAATGCAGCGGGCATTGGCGATTAGCGCATCTCACCTTGAACAGGCTAGAAAGATATTGAAAGATTTTGCTGAAACCCCGGCCCGGGGATTTCTGGAGAATCTTACATATAAGATTCAAGCGAGAGCCAATTGATTTTTATGAAGTAGTTAGAAGATAGGTGACAGGAGTTAGAAGCGGTAAACAATTAAAGGATGCTTTTTTAGACAATTCGGGTAAACTGTTAGATTTTCTTCAATATTCTCAGCAACCTGCAGCAACGGTGGTAAAAACGGCACTTAGGCCCGGCATGGCGGACTAGGTCTAGGCTGAGCCTTTTATTTTTTGGATCGAGGGCTTTGGGATCGGAGAGATACATTGCTAACAAGCCGCGAATAATGGTAAGATGGAAAGAAGGATTTGGAAGGGCTAGGCAAACACGGATTGATTCTTTGATGAAAAACGTTAGCCTAGCCCGGCACTGGGATTGGTTTTGATATTTAAAAGTAAAATTATAATCCCCCATTTCCAAGTCTTCTTGGGCGTCGATGAGGTAATCCAACAGGATATGCAGGCCGGTAACCCATGGAAAGTATGCTTGGCCGATTTCCTCCGCCACCGTTGGCTTTAAGAATGGATCTGAGGCGGCGGCATAAAGTAGAAACATACCCAAAGTTGAACCGGTGGCAGCCGCATACTCCCACCAGTAGGTGCCGTTTGCCGTGCTTAGGTTTTGGAGCGCCCAGTCACGCAACCGGATTTCGCGGATTTCTAACGCCAAATGTTTGTAAGACTGTAATTCGGAATATCTTTTTACATAATTGATGATTTTCACCAGGACCAAGTGGTAGGAGGGCTGTTTATTAATCTGATGACGGCAGGTTGTTACCAATTTCTCCAGGTATCCCTGGTCGTTTTTAAATGGATAATTGCGATAGTAATCGGAGATGGGGCGTGAGGGGTCGATAGCGTCCAGCATCGCCAGGTGAAGTTGGAAAAAAGCTGATTCATCCATTATTCCGGCGCGGTCACAGAGGTTATCGAGATAATCGCTGATTGTCTGAAGGGCGACAATGAACCGGACGGTACTAGGCAAATCCGCTTGCGGATATAGGGCATAGACGCTACCGCCCTGGGCGTGGAATTTTTTCGACCTGATACTGGCTAAAGCCTGAACACGCAGTTCCCAATCAGGGATTTTGGTAGCGACAGTACTCCAGAAATCAAGCTCATTTGAGACTAAGGGAAATACTTTTGAGATAAATCGGATAATCATTTTACACCGGATCAAGTAAAATAAAAATATGGATTTACAATTAGCAGTATTATTTCCAAAACTAGATTTAAATATCCCAATGAATACGCCTAGTCCGGCGGTATTGTGTTTTATCCAGTTATTTAAACTTAATTCCGATCACAGAAGGAAAAAAGGAGGTTTTATAAAATTATATAAAGCCAGTATTTTAGTAAAGGGGTGAAACTGATTAACTCATTAATTTATGCAAAATATTTGTTTGACCTGGAACATACCAACGCTGGGCCACTCTTTCATAGGCTCCAATATGCATGGGACGTGTTGCCTAAAATCAAAGAGTTCATTCCGGAATTAGCGGAGCATTTACCGGGGGATTTTGAGAGAGTCGCCGCGGATGTCTGGGTGGGTAAGGGGACTCAAATTGACGATTCTGTTAGGATCAAGGGGCCGGCGATTATCGGATATGATTGCGCAATTAGGCACACGGCTTATATCCGGGAAAATGTGATCATTGGTAACGGAGCGGTAATCGGCAACTCCACCGAGGTTAAAAATGCAATCCTTTTCGACAAAGTTGAGGCGCCCCATTTTAACTACGTTGGGGATTCGATCCTGGGTTATAAAGCGCATTTGGGAGCGGGGGTTATCTTATCCAATTTAAAGTCCGCAAAAGACAACATTAGAGTATCATTTAGAACCGGGGAAAGCTTGGACACCGGGCTGAAAAAATTTGGGGCGTTAATCGGAGATTTTGCCGAAATAGGCTGTAATGCGGTCCTAAACCCGGGGACGATCCTTGGAAAGGAGAGTGTTGTCTATCCTTTAACCATGGTGAGAGGGATCATTCCGGAGCGGTATATTTTGAAGAATGATGGAAGTTTGGTTCCTAAAAGGTAATTTCCTCATCTTTTAACCCCTTTAGGATAAATGAGGTCAAATCCACTTTTAAGTTCTTTTCAAGCGGTTCTTTAAGTAGCTGGCCATTTTGATCGAAAATTATTTTAACCACGGGACGGGCTGGAAAATCTTTATTAATTTTGATCACGATACCCTTCTCACCACCATTAAGAAGCACCATGCTTCCGATGGGGAAAGGGGCGATGTTTTGTAAAAAGACGCGTGTTAATTCCGGATCAAACAGGATCCGTTCTTGATCACGGAGGTATTCGATTACTTCGTGAGGTAAAAGCCGCTTGCGATAAACCCGGTCGGTTGACATCGCGTCATACACATCGGCCAGCGCTGTTATTCTCGCAAACTCATGGATTTCAGTCCCTTTAAGCCCTAAAGGATAACCGGAACCATCGAGCCTTTCGTGATGTTGCCAGGCTACATAAGCTGAAATACTATTGATATCATTACATTCTTTTAGGATATCGTAGCCGATTTGGGAATGCTTTTGCATCATGGCATATTCGTCCGTAGTAAGTTTTCTATTTTTATTAAGGATTTCTAATGGGATCTTAGCCTTCCCGATATCGTGCAAAATAGCCCCGGTCCCTAATAGTTTCAGCTTAGAATAATTATAGTTTAAAGCGATACCGGTCATTAAGGATAACACGCAAACAGCCACATTATGCGAAAAATGATAATCATTCATCGCCCGGATCTCGATCAAACCGAATGCAATGTGACGATTGAGGAATAGCTCATCAATAAGATCGGAGATAATTTGATGGATTTTTTCACTGGTTATTGGTAAGTTTTGCTCAACATTGGACATGACTTCTTTGGAAATTTTAGTGGCTTCATTTTTAGTTTCCACCGTTATCAAGTCGTCAACTTCAATTTCCCCAATCCATTTGTTGGTGACATATAAAGACGAGACGCCAAATTGCTTTAATTTTTCAATGCGTTCATCAGTCAAACGAGCCCCTTCGACTAATAGGACATTTCCATCCGCTGTATAAACGCTTTTGGCGAGACGCATATTTTTTTGGATGTTATCGATCGAAAGAATTCTCATTTCTATTCCAACTTCCAAGTTATCATGCCATTCAAAAACTATAAAAGAAAAACAAAAACAACCCAATTTAGGCGGCTCGGCGATCATGGTTGACACTTTAGACCCGTAGCTTTGCGTCTCCGGTTTTCACCGGATTTGCTATTATCTAATAAAGTTGTTTCTTTGCTGTTATTTATGGATAAAACGTTTTTTCTTACGTTAAAATCATAATGGCATTTCTATACTATGTCAATCTTAAATATTCAAAATTTAACATAAAATTTAGAAGGGCTCATCTAATATTCATTTTGGGTAATGGCTCGATCAAAATTTTAAAACGGAAGGATAGACCTTCCGTTGGCTTTACTGAAACCAAAAAATCGGCTATTTCAAAGATTACTTTTCAGTCGGAGAATTGGATGATCGGGCAAAAACTGGCCCCTCCAAAGATGCGCCGTAATGCTTCTAACGGAGTAGTGCGGGCCAGGACTGCTTCATCAGTGGCATTTTCAACATCAAATACCAGGAACACTTGATCATTCACAAAGAGAACACATTTAAATTCGACATTGAATCCCGGTTCCGCTACCGGAATAGTATCCTGAATCGTACATTCCGGTTCGCCGGCATTTTTTAAAGCATTAAATTGAGCCTGGTTGATTTCGATGAAAATATCCGGATCGATCTCAACTCCCGGAACTACGGCTTCAATTTCCGCCAATAGGAAAAAACGGTTTTCGATCTGGACTAAACAATTAGCGCCGATTGTTACAATATCAGTCAATTATTTCACTCCCCTTTCATTTATTAAAATATGAAAAGAGAGTGGCGAGTGATTGAAAAAATAGGAATTTAGTCTTTTGCCATCTAAAATAAGGCGTAATTACTCATTTTTAACCTTATCCAACGGGGGACTTATAATTCAATAGAATTTTAATTAGTAAAAAATCAAATTTTGACGAATAAAGTAATGTTTTTAAACCAGACTTGATTGAAGTTAAAGGGATTACTGTTTAAATCCCAATTTAGTGGGTGGTAAGTAAGTCCTTGTTGTCTCTTCACCAATAAAGTGATATAATACCTTCAACTTAATCTTTAAAATAGCAATGACGGAGCTGACCAAACCCCTCGCGGTGACAGCAGAGAACGGGTGGTGCTGCAAACCCGCCGGACGCGACTGGTGAATTACCCTCCCGAGCTTTTAGTTGAAACCTGAATGGGGAGTAAACTTCAAATGGGTTCCGCCCATTAAAGCGGTTAGAGGCGCGTTAAGATTGTTTGGCGCGTAAAGTAAGGTGGTACCACGATCCCTCGTCCTTATGTTTGGATGAGGGATTTTTATTTTTAAAATGAATCAGAAGACAGAAGTCAGGAGTAAGTAGTGTAGTATGGGCAAGAAAGTCATAAAATAACTGTTAACATGTCCCTATTTCTGAGGATTCTATTAGGGCTAACATTAGTTTTCTTCGGTCTATTCTTTTCTTAATTCAATATTTATCTTAATTAATAAGGAGGCAAAACGATGTCCGTCTTTGAAACTTTGGAAGAACGCGGTTTTATTAAACAAACCACCCACCAGGAACCTTTGTATGAGGTCTTGGAGAAAGAAAAGGTTACTTTTTATATTGGCTTCGATCCCACCGCTGATAGTTTGCATGTCGGCCATATGTTGCCGGTAATGGGTATGGCCCATATGCAACGGGCCGGGCACCAACCCATCGCCATCCTCGGCGGCGGCACGGCGATGATCGGCGACCCGAGCGGTAAGACCGATATGCGAAAGATGCTCACCCAGGAGACCATCGACCATAATGCATCCTGTTTTAAAAAGCAGCTATCCCGGTTCATCGACTTCGACAATGACCGCGCCTTGATGGTCAATAACGGTGAGTGGTTGTTAAAGCTGAACTATATTGATTTCTTACGGGAAATCGGTTCTCAGTTTTCGGTGAACCGGATGTTGACCGCCGAATGTTTCAAGTCCAGGATGGAAAAGGGGCTCTCATTCATCGAATTTAACTATATGTTACTCCAATCTTACGATTTTCTGACGCTCTTCCGGAAATACGGCTGTAAACTCCAGATGGGTGGGGACGACCAATGGTCCAATATTCTTCACGGAGCGGATCTAATCCGGCGGCTGGATGGTAAAGAAGCTTTTGGGATTACTTTTCCGCTATTAACTACTTCCAGCGGGAAAAAGATGGGTAAAACCGAAGCCGGAGCGGTCTGGCTCGATCCCGAGAAGACCAGTCCGTTCGAATTTTATCAATACTGGCGCAATACCGAGGATCAGGATGTAGAACGCTTTTTAAGGTTATATACTTTCCTTCCCATGGACGAAGTCCGGCGCTTAGGGGCTTTGAAAGATCGGGAGATCAACGACGCCAAAAAAGTCCTGGCTTTTGAAGTTACCAAACTAGTTCACGGCGAGGATGAAGCCAAAAGGGCCGAAACGGCAGCAACCGCCTTTTTCGGCGGGGTCGGAAACCAGGAGGATATGCCGGCGATCGGCCTTCTTCAAACAGAATTGGCAAATGGACTAACCATTGTCGATCTGGTAGTGTTGGCCAGGTTGGCCGATTCGAAAAGTGAAGCCCGGAGGCTAGTCACCCAAGGGGGAATTTCTCTTGGAGGAGAAAGAGTGACTGAGTTTAACCGGATGATTAACGCTGCTGATTTTAGCGACGGAAAATTGTTGGTGAAAAAGGGTAAGAAACAGTTTCAGGTTATTGAGTTGGCCTAACTATTTTTAAAGCTATCCCCCGTTTCGGCATATATTGATGAAAGGGGGGATTTTAATGCAATTGTCAGATAGAGATCGGCAGTTATTGTTACCGGAGGTATCTCCGGAAATGCTTCGTCCAGAATTTTGGTGTAAGCGGTTTCCCGATTTGGAGCTTGACGCCGATTGGATTGGGACTGTCGGGTTACCATCGGAACCAACTATAGAGAGTTACATTAATAATATTAATCAATTGGGAAACCTCTATAATGAGGATGGTTCGCCGTTAGCGCTGGAAAAAACCATCGAACGCTCCGCTTGGTGGAATCGGCCGGAATATGGCCTGCTTACCGAGGCTGGAGATTTAAAACTCTTACCACGAGAAGAACCGCTTTTTTCATGCAAGGGAAAATCCAATTTTGATCGGAACCAATTGAGCGGCCTTGATCCGGGGGATCAGGTAAATTTATTTGGAAGATCGGCGGACGGGAATTGGTTTGGAGTAATCAGTGACACCGGAATCGGTTGGGTGAAGCAAAATATTGTCGGAACCGGGACAAAAAATGAAGTTCAAGCATACCAAAACGAACAGCCCCGATTGGTTTTGATTGATCCTGATGCGATAATCCTATGGGAAGGCGGGACAATCAGCGCCAGCATGGGCTGTAGTTTTCCCCTCAATGACCACTTCCGCCGGACAATAGTATTCCCCCGGAGAAACCATCAACGGAAATCGATATATAAAACCGGCATAATTATCGGAGAAACAGTCCGGGATCATCTGCCGCAAACAACGCATCATTTGATACGGCAAGCCTTTAAGTACCTTGGCTATCGTTATGCCTGGGGCGATCGGGATCCGAAAGGTTTTGGCCGGGATTGTTCCCGATTGGTCAAAGATGTATTAAGGTCAATAGGTTTCAGGCCACCCCGCAATTCCCGGGAGCAATTGGCTGCGGGGAAAAAGCGGATTACACTGGCGGGGATGAATACTACGGAACGGTTAAACCGATTAAAAGCGGTACCTCCCGGTTCCCTGCTTTTTACCGCCGGCCATGTGATGTTCTATTTAGGCGAATACCGGGGTGAGGTTTATGCTATCCATGCGCTTTCAGGCTATAAACAAATTAGCAATAATATGGAAGAACCGGTTAAAGTCAACCAAGTAGTTGTCTCCGGGCTATCATTGGGGTTGGGAACCAATGCCGGTTCGTTACTGGAACAGTTAACGGAGGTAATTGAAGTTTAAATGAAGACCATTCTAGTAACCGCAGCTGTAATCATTGAAGATGATTTATTATTGATGGCTCAACGCCCAGATGGTGACGAAGCGGGAAAATGGGAATTCCCTGGGGGCAAGGTCGAGCCGGGGGAGGACCCGCGCGCCTGTTTGAGGCGGGAACTACGGGAAGAATTGGGGATCGATACCGAAGTGGGCCAGGTACTTGAGGTGGTTTCGGTACCTCAAGTTGACCGTCACTTGGTGCTTTTATATTTCTGTTGCGCCATTCGGGAAGGGAAACCGGAACCGCTCCAATGTCGGCAGGTAAAATGGATACAGCGGAAAGAAGTTGAACGGCTTGAAAAGCCACCGGCAGACCGGATCTTTTGGGAACGATTCGGGGGCAAGGCTTAACGTTTCAAGGGAGATAAATCCCGGGTAATTATTCCGGTATTAAGCAGTTCTTCTATTTTAAAGGTTCCACATTTGCGGCCATATAGAAACCCATCCCATGCCGCCTGGGCCAATAGCCCTTCGTTTAAAAGATCAAACAGCCATTCCGAACAGTGTTCGGGATCGTCTTGGGCAAATCCGGCCCGATGTTCAAGGAGCCACTTTTTATTCCAATGCTCGTGGGAACCGAGGGGTGGAGCAATAATAATTGGAATTCCCAGCGCTGAGTAAAAAGAGAGTTCGGAGGGTTTGGTCCACAAAATATCGGTGGTCCTTAACAACATATTGAAACGGTGAAAATATTTCTCCCTGCTGGAGCTGTGGATGATATTCACTCCCAGCCCGAGTTCTTCTTCCAATCCATGTTCTTTTAAGGCATGCCGGAAATATTCTTCCACATCGCTGCGGAGACCGACAACTAGATTTAGTCGAATCTCTCGCGAATTAATCTTTTCTCGAAGGCTTTTTAAAATTTTTACACCGATTTCTTTTTGAGCCCCTGCGCCCCCTACCGCAAAGGTTAACGTCAGGGTACGGTTGCCGCGTTTGACACAATTTTCGGGAAGCAAATAATGCTCAACTTCCACTCGGTGGAGCGACCAAAAACGCCCTTTGGGATCGAGATAATTCAAACGTTGGGCTAGATCAAGTTTTAAGATTTCCAGATCCCGGCTGCCCAAATTAGCTTTGGGAAGCGGAAATCCTGTTAAAAAGATTTGCTCGTCCTTAATCCCATATTCTTTGAGGCGTTTGATGGCATGGCCGCAAGGGGCCAAATAGGCAATATTACATTTGGAAGGGTTTTCGGGGACCCAAACCCTATGGATGTCGGTATCGGTAACAAGCAAATATATTTTGGGATAACCTCTGGCCTCAGCGGCAATGGCGACCGCAAAAAAGGTGGTCACGATCGGTAGGTTAGTTGGGGCTAAGAGATTAACTAAAGTTTCGCCCAATCCCTTTTTGACTAACGATTTTAAATATTTAACTTGAATGGTTGGGGTTGAGAGATCCCGGAAAGGGTAATATGGATTAATCTCCTGGAACCGATCCATCAACCCGAAGAGAAAACCACCAATAACCGGGATATGATTAACCCGGGATATACCTTCGTAGATATACCTCATTCTCGCCCAAAGTTGAGCCTCTTTTTCAGAGGCATACGCGGCGGAACCTGCGGTGAGGATTTGACCTTCACCCAAATCCGCTAATGGATATGCCGCCCTTTGGTGGCCTAAACCCATATCGGCGGCTATAATCCATGCTTTTTGGTTCGGTAAGGGTTTAATATTCATATTTCCTCCGCAATCTATATTTACACATTAAATTTCGACAAAAAGCCATTATTTCTGGAGTGCTTTCAGATTTTAACAGAAAAAAAAGGATTTTAAAGAAAAATATGGAACGTTCATACGATATCGGTGGGAGGTAGAAAAGATGATTCCGTTAAGGGATACCATACCGAGCCGGCATTGGCCCTTCATGACATGCCTGATTATCCTCGCTAATCTCCTCGTTTTCCTATATCAACAGGGCTTAGGATCGATGGCATACCGTTTGTTAAATTTAGAGTATGGCTTGGTGCCATTACGGTTATTTCAAAACGGGACCAACGGATTCCCATCGGTTATCCCATTTTTTTCACACCTTTTTTTACATGCCGGATGGATGCATCTAATTGGAAACATGTGGGCTTTATGGCTATTCGGAGATAACATCGAGGACCGGATGGGGCCTTTACGTTTTCTCCTTTTTTATATCAGTGTAGGAGTAATCGCGGGAATAGTACATATTTACTCCGATCCGTCCTTGCCGATTCCAACAATTGGGGCTTCAGGGGCTGTAGCCGGAGTAATGGGCGCTTACTTCATTCTTCATCCGTCATCCAGGATAGTAACCTTAGTTCCATTATTCTTTATTCCGCTACTGATTGAGATACCAGCCGTGATCTATCTGGCATTTTGGCTTCTTTCCCAAGTTTATTCGGTTTTTGTAAATCGCCAATTAGGGACAGTATCCAATATTGCTTGGTCAGCCCACATTGGAGGGTTTATTGCCGGAATGTTTATTCATAGATTCTTTTTCCGCCATAAACAGGTGCGGTATCGGTTTTAACCAAGATTTGACGGAGATACTATCATATAAATTATGTTATTTTTTTTAAAAATATTGACTCCCTAATATTTTTTACCGATAATTAATTAACAGGAGGGTTTTTATGAAACTTCGGAAGCAATGTTGTAAGTATTTAAGCATTATTGGCATTGCGTCTACATTGTCAATAATTATATTATATGTAGTTTTCAACTCGTTTCTTAACGAAAACGAGGTTATGCTTCATTCAAGCCAACACCGGTTAAGTAGCCTTCTAATACCGGGTTTAATTTTCGTGATCGGAGAGGTATTGCTGATCTTTTTTGTTAGTAAAATGTTTTGTAGGCTGACGGTCAACCGTATCCAAGAATTGAATAATTACTTACAGGTAACTGCCAATGGATACAAAGTCGAATTAAAAGAGGATCAATATCAAGACGAACTGACGGAATTACGTCGGTTGATTGTTAAGGTATACCGAATCATGGACATCAGCCGGGGTGAGCTTGAAAATAACTGTCAACAGTTGGCTGCCACTAACCAAAAGCTGGAATCGAACTATATTCAATCCTATAACCTACAGTTAATTCAAGAAGAAATTAGTAGGGAATTGGAAATTGATAAATTAGTCAAGAAAACGGCAGATATTATTATGGGCCTTTTCGGGGGTAATCGGTGTTTGATTTATATGGCTGATGAAGAGAATGAAATTTTGACTGCCATGGCTTTTTCGGGTTTAATGGGAAAAAGGGCCCCTAGAAAGACGATTGCATTTGATTCTAAAAATATGGTGGCGCGTTCTTGGCGAGAAAAGATGATTTTTACCGAAAACGATGCTAAACCGGATGAACTGGCTGAACTTCATAAACGAGGCATTAATAGCGTCATTACCGTACCTTTAATCGGAAGACAGGGAAGGGTCGGGATTATGGTGCTTGAGCACGAATTAGCCGGGGGAATTAGCGACGATTCGGTAAATTTTGTCCGGGTTGTAGCCCAAGAACTCAGCCTTTCAGTGGAAAATGCTTATCTATATGATAAGATGCGGCGGATGGCGATTCGGGACGCTCTTTCCGGAGCTTATAACCGGTTGTATTTAATGACTTATATGGCTGAAATTTTTGCAAATAACCCTAAAAAAGTTTCGGTGTTAATCTTTGACATGGATCACTTTAAACAAATTAACGATAAGTTTGGGCATTTGACAGGCGATATGGTCCTAAAGACCACCGCTAACCTAATTCAAAAAATGCTACCCTCCGGTATACTAGCTCGTTACGGTGGGGAAGAGTTTGTAATTGTACTTCCCGAGTTTGACGAAAAAGAAGCTGCCCAATTTGCCAATTCAATCCGGCAAATGGTAGGCCACCATCAATTTTTGGTTGCAGGAGGGAAAAAGATTACAGTAACCCTTAGCGCAGGTATAGCCAGTTACCCGTTAGATTCGGATAATTATGAAGGGCTACTGCAACTTGCTGATGAAGCTTTATATGAAGCCAAAAACTCCGGCCGGAATAAAGTATGCGTTGCAACCTCTAAGGCTCAACCAGCTGTGAAATAGTTAGCGGCAACCGTTTGAAGGGAATATACTATGATTTAGACCCTGTTACGAAAGGGGTTTTGTTCTATTAATTTACAAATTTGGCAGTTTGGTGGGTTCTACTTCCACCTCGACTAATGCGGGAGTGTTTGCTAGGGCAGCTCTGATTTTTTCATGATAAGCATCGGGCGTTTGGGCTTGGAAAAAACTGAGCCCGAAAGCGGCTGCCAGTTTAGGCAGATCCGGCACCGAAACGCTTAGGCCAAATGGAGTAAAGCCCTCCTTAGCCATTTTTTGTTCTTCAAGCCCGTAGCGGTTATTTTTTAAAACAACAATAGTTAAAGGAAGGTTATGGGAGACAACTGTGGCCAATTCCGCTAAAGACATCATTAGTCCACCGTCGCCAACGATTGTAATGACTTGTCTTTGAGTTTGATGGAGACAGGCGGCGATGCCGGCCGGGATACCCCCTCCCATTCCCCGCCAGTAGGTTGAAAGCAGAAATTGTTGGGTTTTCGCTAAAAAACCCGGGTTAAACCAGTAAATAAATTCGCCCACATCCAAGCTTAAAATGGCATTTTCGCTAACGGCTTCCGAGAGCGCCCTGAAAAAAACTATAGGGTGTTTTTGATTCTGATATGCTCGATCCACCATCATCAATTCATAATGCGCTTCACTTAATTTGTTCCGCCATTCTTGCCTAATGTGGCGGACCGAGAATTCTTCCTTGAGCTTAGAAATAACCTTTCCCAAATCACCCCGAATAGTATCAAGCTGGCTTTTTCCAGGAATAATCGAACTTTGGATCCTGATAAATTTGGTTCCGGGGGGGAAGAATTTTTCTTCCAAAACCGTTTCTCCGAAAAGAAGCGCAAGATCGGCCTCTGAGAGGCAACCAGGTAAAAATGCTTCCCCAATACCACCTAACACCAAGGGGTGTTGATCCGGAACAGCCCCTTTATTATCAAGCGCCAGTATGATTCCAATACCAGCCGAATCGGCTAATTCCAACAGTTCCTTCGCTAAATCACGGGCGGTTTTTCCAATGACCAAAATCGGTTGGCGGGCATCGCGAAGATTTAAAATTACCTTATTTAAGTCGCCTTGGACTGATCCGGAGCAATTTAAACCGGTAATTAGCGGAGGCGGTTGAATCGGGGATCCATCAGCGGGAGCAGCCAGGACGTCTTTGGGGATGCTTAAATGGACGGCAGTTTTTAAAGACAAAGCTTGATTCACCAGTTCGGTAAGGATCGGGATCAAGGCCTTCGGGTTAACGCATAAACGAGAGTCATTGGTTAACGCTGAAAAAAGTTGATTTTGCTTTAAATCTTGGTTGGAATCCGTACCTAACTCGCCGGTAGCAACTTGTCCTGTTAAACAGAGCAGTGGGGCTCCGTCCCGGTAAGCTTCACCGATTCCATTAAGCAGGTTGGAGGCCCCGGGGCCGGATGTTCCGAGACAGACCCCTAAATTCCCTGTTAACTTTGCATAGTTGCTTGCCATAAAAGCCGCGGCCGTTTCAACGGTAGTAGCTACGAAACGAATCCGGCCTTGACGGGACAAGGCGTCAGCCAATGGGAAAATAGCGTCACCAATTACTCCGAAGATATAACCGACTCCATATTGGGCTAATTGTTCAAGGATTAAATCCGCTACGGTCCCAGGCATACTAGTACCTCCCTGCCCAATAAAATTACCAATTAAAAGTTTCTTATGCTCGTTTCCAAAAAGACTCTTTTACAATAGAGAAAAGAATTTGTGAAAAATTAGACAAACGCTTGAAGAAAAATCCAAGAAACGTTATAATGACAGCATAATATTTTAGTGTAGGCGGAGGGAAGATTGATGACCGAAAGAGTATATAATTTTTCCCCGGGTCCGGCCATTCTACCGCTTGAAGTCCTGGAAGAAGCCCAAAAAGAACTTCTTAATTACGGTAGTACCGGGATGTCGATTCTGGAGATGAGCCATCGGGGTAAAGACTATGAAGCAATTCAAGATGAAACCGAAACTTTGTTGAAAGAGCTTTTAAATGCCCCCGGCGATTATCGGGTGTTATTTATGGGCGGCGGTGCTAGCGCTCAATTTGCTTTAGTAGCGATGAACTTTTTGACCCAAGGTACCGAAGCCGACTACATCGTCACCGGGATTTTCGCCGAAAAAGCCCAGGAAGAAGCGGCTCGGATCGGTAAAGCGAACATCGCTGCTACCACTAAGGATACTAATTTCGACCGGCTCCCCGGAATGGATCAGATTAAACTTAGTAAATCCCCGGTTTATGTACATATGACTTCCAATAATACGATTTACGGGACCCAATGGCAAGAAATGCCCGAATTTAAAGGGATACCGCTAGTTGCGGATATGTCGAGCGATATTCTCTCCCGTCCGTTTGACGTCTCCAAATTTGGCCTAATTTATGCCGGCGCCCAAAAGAATTTGGGACCTGCTGGCGTTACCGTGGTCTTGATCAGCCCTGATTTGCTGGCTAAAGCCAATAAAAATTTGCCGGTCATTTTCCAATACGGCACTTTTGCTAAAAATAACTCTCTTTATAATACCCCCCCTACTTTCGCTATTTATATTATTAATTTGGTATTAAAATGGGTGAAGAAAAATGGCGGTGTAAATGGGATCGAAAAACGGAATGTAGAGAAAGCAAAATACATCTATGACGCCATTGATAACAGTAACGGCTTTTATAAAGGCCACTCCCAAAAAGAATGCCGTTCAATGATGAATGTTACCTTCAGGCTTCCTAATGAAGAAATAGAAAGCGCCTTTGTCAGCGAGGCCAAGAAGGCAAATATTGTTGGAATTAAGGGGCACCGTTCGGTTGGCGGAATGCGGGCCTCAATTTACAACGCGATGCCATTGGAAGGATGCCAACGGTTAGCGGAGCTAATGAAGGACTTTGCCAAGAAAAACGGATAAATAATCGCGGTGAACCGAAAAGGTTGAATTTATAAGGAAGGCTAATCAGCCTTCTTTTTTCTTTAAAGCTGAAATATATTACGACTTATCTAATTTAAAGTCTGCCTCTTTTTTGCCGATAAAATAAATGCAATCATTTTTATTTTAAAGGGGAGCCTGATGAAGTTACGCAGTTGGTTAATTAGTATTTTGTTAATATTGATAATGGCTGATTTTTCGGCCTATGGGGCTGAGAACCGGTTGGCGGTAAACATCAAAACCTTAGCGGGGAATATTGCTCAGCAGTTTGGAGCTACCGAGCTTCGAGTCGCCGCCGTCCAGGGTGACAAAGTTTATTTAAACGCCGGAAGAAATAAATTTATTTGGGAAGGGGCTATTTATCAAATCGTTATCGATGAAGCCCCTTTTAATGATCCGGTAAGCAAACGTAAGTTGGGAAATTTAGAGATAAAGGTCGCTGAAGTTCAAATTGAAACTGTCCGTGATAATTATTCAATTGCTCAAATATTGAATCAAGGCAATGGAGATAGGGAGCCTGCAGTTGGACAAAGAGCGGTCATCCAAAGGGCAAAAATTTCAGTGGCTATTATTCCTTTTGAGTATCTAAACTCACTTGATAAAACTACTCCCAAAATTGCCCAAGAAATAATGGCGGCTGAATTAGTCAACAGCGGGTGGTTTGTAGTAGCCGGAAGCGCAAAAACTGCTCAAGCGGTTGATATACTACAAGCGGACTCCCCCGGGAATGTCCAGTTCAGTAAAAGTATCGGGAGAATGCTGGGAGTAGAATATGTTTTGTATGGCTTTCTTATTGACTCTCCGGGATACATGGAGATCCAATGCCGGGTCCATAGTACGGCTGACGGGATTGGGATTGCTGCTGCCACTATCAGGATTGAGGCTGAATTCGTTGATAAACAACAATGATTAGCTGTTATGGGGTAAGTGATAGGAGTACGCGGTGAAACGGAATCAATGGTTTCTTTTTTTCCTTTTAATTGGATTTTTTGGGCCGTGGTTTGGAGAAATCTCTGAATCACACCACTTGATTTCATTTGATTCAGGTCGGCATTCATTGATATTAAACGCTGTGGGAGATTTGGTAATGCACCTTCCCATAGTAAACTCCGTTCGAAAACCAGACGGTTCTTACGATTTTCGCCCGATCTTCAGAAACATCCGTCCCTATCTTAGTCAAGCCGATTTAGCTGTGGCAGTGCTCGAAACCCAACTGGACGCCCCAGGACAAAAGTATAGCGGCTATCCGCGTTTCAATAGTCCCGGGGCTATAGCTGATGCAATTCTTTGGAGCGGGATTGATATGGTGTTCTTAGCGCATAATCACTCACTTGACCAGGGAATTACCGGCCTTAATCACTCCATTGCTTATTTGGAGCAAATTGGCCTCTCTTACACTGGTTGCCGCTCAAATACTAGCGGATCAAGGTATCGGATTATTGAAAAAAACGGGATCAAACTGGCGTTTTTTTCTTATACTACCACTACAAATGGGATTCCGTTGCCCAAGGGGAAAGAATGGGCGGTAAACATGTTGGATTTCAATCAAATAACAAATGACATTGCTGAAGTAAAGCGGGTAGGAGTTGACGGGATTATATTTGCGCTGCATACCGGCATTGAATATCAGCGTGAACCATCGCCTGGGCAAGTAGAAATTATCGAAAAATTAATGGTATTAGGAGTGGATATTGTTTTGGGTAGCCATGTACATGTAGTCCAACCAATCGAAGTACGGACTGAAGATGGTTTGGTACAGGGGTGGCACCGTAATTTTTTTATCGCTTATTCATTAGGTAATTTTTTATCAAATCAAAGATGGCGCTATAGTGATTGCGGCTTGATGGTTAACTTGAAATTAGTCAAAGGACAGTCTAGGCCCGGTATTCAAATCGTTGCGGCTTCATACCTTCCGCTTTGGGTTTACCGTTATCAGGAAGAGCAACAGTGGCGCTATGAAATAATCATGCTTGACCAAAACGGTAACTACCGGACCAGGTTTGAGGGGCAACCCGAAATACTTGAACGGCTCGGCCAAGTTAAAAACGATACCGATGAATTAATTAGAGGTTGGGACCAAAAGCGATCAAAGGAAATCTGAACCGGAGGTATGATCTTACTGGAAGAGGAACCGGTTAGCCCAAAAAAGGGCTTTAATAACGCCTTGATGAGGAGAAACTGATGAAACAAGTCCGTTCAATCTTTTTTATGATACTTACTCTTTTGATAATTGCTTCACCCTTATTTACCAAAGCTCAAGGCCGGGTAACGGAACTCCAAGCGGGATCCACCCTGATTCCCGTCTTAATCTACCATCGGATCCTTCCCAAGGCATTAAGTATTTATGATTATACTCCGGAACTACTTGAAGGACATTTACGGTTTTTTCAAGAAAACGGATATACTCCGATAACAGCCCTCCGTATGATAGAAATGATGGGACAGCCGGAGCAATTACCTGAAAAACCGGTGATACTCACTTTTGATGATGGACATAAGAGCCACTATACCGAAGCACTTCCTTTATTAAAGAAGTATGGCTATCAAGCTACTTTTTTTGTATATACCGATGTGATTAGCGAAAAAAGCGATAAGCAATTGACTTGGGACGAGCTAAGGGTAATGCGGCAGAATGGGATGGATATCCAGTCTCACACCAAGTCGCACCCACATTTAACTCAAGCCTTAAAAAATGAAAGTAAAGAAGCTTACCTAAAGCGTTTAATCAATGAGATTCAAGGCTCTAAGCTAATTCTAGAAAAGCATTTACAACAGAAGGTGGATTTATTAGCATACCCGTATGGCTGGTTCAATCAGGCCATCGAAACATTGGCCGTTCAAGCCGGGTATCAAGGCATATTCACGGTAAACTGGGGAGCGAATTTGCCTACCGAAAATCCTTTAAGAATTAAGAGGCGGGTTATGGAAAATTCCATAAGTAAGGCTGAACTAGAAAGATTGCTATCAGCCCGTCCGCTGCCAATCGAGATAATCCATCCGGAAGACGCTGCCACATTCTCGAAGGTTCCGGAGATTAAATTCAAAATAACCGATTCAAAAACAGCTACAGTTGAGATTAAGGTTCGTTCGTCAATCGGCAAGATATCCCAAAATGAAGAGGGTTTCTTCACTTGGCAGGGCTTGAAAGAGTTAAGGCCGGGTTATCATATGATTGTGATCAAAGGTTTTAATAAAGAGGATCAACCGTTCATTCATTCCTGGGGGTTCGATTATCAAAACTGAAAATATTATATCAGCTAAGTTCCGGGGCGATCTTAAGGATCGCCCTTTCTTTTTTTAAGTTTAAAAAAAGGGATAACAGAAATAATACTCATGAATTCAGAAGTAGGGGGGTTGGCGATGGTTTCCGAGTTTTATCAAGAATTGGATATCAAGATCAATAACCGTTTGGCCGAGGATCAGCGACTGGCGCCTTATGCGATTAAAGCTAAAGTTTATGAGGATGGCTTAGTCCGAATCCAGGGAATAGTGGATGTTTTAAAGGAACGGGATCAAGCTGAGGAACTCATTCGGGATATTCCGGGTGTAAGAAAGATAGAAAACAACGTTACGGTCTGTACAGATGGAGGTATTGACGATGAAGATGTAGCCTTTGAGGTCAGCGAGGAATTACTGGCTAACCCGGAGGTTCCCGATTCGGTAGGGGTCAAAGTCAGTGGCGGCCAAGTCCAATTAGTGGGAAGTATCCAAAACCAGGGGCAAGCACTAGAAGCGATTGAGACTGCAGGAAAAGCCAGAGGGGTACGGGAAGTGCGTAATCAATTGAAGTATAGCGAGGAGATTGATGACGCCAGTATCACCAATAGGATTCAAACTGCTTTGCTTGAAGAGGCCAACCTTATTCCCGGAAGGGTCAAAGTGCTTACCGAGGGCGGAACAGTAACCTTATGTGGAAACGTTTCCGAAGAGGAGATTGCTTTAGCAATTGAGACAGCCGCCCGGGTACCCGGAGTTAAGTCGGTAAATGATAAATTTGACCGGGAAAGGGTCGAATTTGACGATCAGATAGTAGTGAAGGCGATGGAAATGATTGCGGCCGATCCCTTTTTAAACGAAATGCCGGTCAATATCGAAGTTGAGGATGGCAGGATTGTTTTATCGGGTATGGTTGACACATTGGAAGCCAAACGGGGAATTGATGATGTAATCCATGAAGTTGTTATGGGGTTAAAACCGGCTGGGTTTAAAGTGGATAATCAAATTCGGTTGGTTGAGAAGATCGACTCTACAGTCTAAAAGATAAAGGCCTAAAGTCCAAAGAATCTTTTGAACCATCAAACCTTTATCCTTTCAACTTTTGACTTTCGGCTATCTTTCTTTGGGCTTTGAATCAAGGTACCTTCGGGCTAAATCAAGGAGACTGCTTTTTTGGTTGAGAGTAGGTTCGTCAAAAACTTGTTCTAACAGGTATGCCATTATTTCTCCAACCAAAGGGCCAGGCTTTATTGGGAGTTGGCCAATCAAATCATGGCCATTAATGGCTAATCTATTCTTATTTCCCGGCTCAATGCCGGAATTAAGAATAGCATGGATTCGTTCCGAGAGATCCTTCCAATATTCCAGGGTTTCGGTAGTTACTTTTCCGGTGGCGATAATATCGGCCCGGCGCAGTTCCAAAAGATCAGGGATGTTACCCGGCCCCACCTTATAAATAAGCCTACGTACAGCGGTGTCGCTGATGTTTAGTTGGTAAAAAAACATATGCCAGCGGATGAGTATTGTTACCTTTTCGATTAACTTTCCGGAATAACGGAGCCTCTCCAATATGGTACGGCTTAAATCCGCCCCTTTTTGATCATGTCCGTAAAAGTGTATTCCAGATTCATTAACAGTTATTGAGTTTGGTTTAGCGATATCATGCAGGAGAGCTGATAGGCGCAGGTGGAGAAGGGGCTCGATTGCCTCGGTGGAGGAGAATGAATGTTCCCGAAGATATGAATATAGATCGGGTTGAGGTTCATTAGTGGAAAAGAATTCCGGAAGAATCTTCTGGAGTAAACCGCTTCGGTTTAAGCCGGCCAGCCCTTTACGGACAGCTTTGCCTAAAAGCAGTTTACTAAATTCATCACGAATCCTTTCAAAACTAACCGCTTTGGCCCATTCCGGATTTACCGCTGCTTCGGTTTCCCGTTCTACGTTTAATTCATGGGAAGCTAAAAAACGATATAAACGGAACATTCGCAACCCGTCTTCCTTAAAACGGACCCGGGGATCCCCTACACCTCTGATAACTCGATGGTAGCAGTCTGCCCTGCCCTTGAAAGGATCGATTAACAGCTTGCTGTTAAAGTCATATGCCATGGCGTTGATAGTAAAATCGCGCCTGGCTAAGTCATGGAGTATGTTGGAGCTGAATGCCACTTGGTCTGGCCGGCGGCCGTCACTGTAACCAAGATCCTCCCGAAGGGTAGTAACCTCCAATTGATGTCCGTCAATAAAAACAGTAACTGTTCCGAAACGTTTTCCCGTTGGAAGTGTATTAGGGTAAATTTTTTCAATTTCGTCCGGAAGGGCATCAGTAGCTAGATCCCAGTCTGAAGGGGTATTGCCCCATACCAAATCACGGACTGCGCCACCGACCAGATAAACCGATTTTTGGCTGCCCATTAAAATTAGGGCAGCCTGGTTAACCCATCCGGGAATTTCTTTAAAATTTAGCCTTTCAGTAGTAGTAAGGGGATAAAAATGTTCGGAAGCCATTTATTAGATAATTTTTCTACTCCTCATTATGCTTTTCGGATGCTTCAAACGGATAGCCTTTGGCTGGGGTTTTTAGTTTTATTAGATTTGCCCCTTTTCTTGTTTGAAAATGAAACCTTAAACGCAGAATAACGGCAATTATCCGCGCAACAATGGCAGAGAATGCATTCCGAAGCTTCAATTATTGGGAGATCCGTATACGGATTTACCGCTGAAATTATGTTCATTGAACAGGCTCCCGGCCGGCTGCATTTTCCACAAGCAATACAGGTGTCGGAATCAGGCCGCATTTTGAAAAAGCTAAACCTGGAAGTGACAGCTAAAATTGCCCCTAATGGGCAAAGATAGTGGCAGAAAAACCTTTCGATAAATATGGAGCCAGTCAATATAATAAATAATAGGATTATTGTTGTCAAAGACCCTTTAAAAGTGAAAAAGACTCGAAAAGGGTCATAATAGTCCCAGATATTAGAGATGGATGCCCAAGAAACAAAGATTCCTCCAATTAGTATTATAAACCGAAAGTAGTTTAAAACCTGATTTACTAAAGATGGTAAGCGCAGGTTAAAATTTTCCGGATGAATAAATTCTTGGATCGCTCCAATGGGACAGGCCCAACCACAAAAAATCCGTCCAACTATTAGGGATAATATGATTGGGAGCGCGACTAAGATAATTGTATCGGCTAGCTGCACTCCTGTTTGAACCGGTATTGAGAAGATGGAATTAATCGGATTAACAGTATTGCCAAGATAAAACCCGAAAATAACAAGGCTCGCCAAGAGGAGCGGTTTTCGGAATGAGGTTTGTTTGAAGAGGAAAAAAATCATACTTAAGGCCAAAAAAAGATACCAGAGTTTCATTTCAAATGGGTTCGCCAACCACCAATTGATGATTTTCCCAAGCGTATCGAGTTCTTTGGTTTCGGGTATTTCCGGCATAGAATTCAGGATGATATTTTCATTTCCGGTATTAGCATTAGTGTTAGTACCAGTATTGGCTCTATTTAAATTAAAACTATTTTCCGTTGAGGAGGTTGATTGTTGTCGCGGAATGTCGGGAAGGACCCGATTTGCATTTGGTTCGGATGAAGTTTTATTATGCTCGGTTGGTTCATTGTTTCCATTATTAATGGGAATCTCGGAAGCTGAATCAATTTCCGGCGCACCGGTCAATCCGCCTAGAGGCTGCTGAGCGGAAGCAGGAATATCAATAGGCGTCGAGTCAACCGCAATAACCATGGTTGTTTGTAAAATAATTATTAATAGAGAGATGCTTAAGCTTAAAATACCCCGGTTTATTTTCATCAAACTCACCCCATAAGTAGTGGTTGTAATAAATGTAACCCCAAATTAATATCGGCATTATTTCCCCGAAACCTTACCGTAAATCGGCAATTCAGTTAATAACGGGCTTGCTAAGGCAAAATAATGTAAACAGGGAGTACATTCGAGACATCTTTTTGGGGTCCACTGCATATGGTGGATATTAGACGCTAACCAACAGGGGGTATTTTGTTGCGCCCAAATACAGGAATGACACTGGTCTTATTTTTGATTTTATTATCACTTTTACCATTGTTGGTTTTTAAAAAACTATCCGGCCTACCAAGACAGGGGGACATTACGGTAAATCTAGCTGTAAGAGCCGAAGGGCGAGTATATCGGTTTGGTTTGGAGGAATATTTGGTAGGGGTAGTGGCCGCCGAAATGCCGGCCCGCTTTGAACTTGAGGCATTAAAAGCGCAGGCGGTAGCTGCCCGGACCTTAGCTGCGCGGAGAATGAAGCGGTTCGGTGGCCGGGGTTGCCAACATTTCCCTGGTGCTGATTTTTGTGACGACCCAACTGAACACCAGGCGTGGTTAAGCGAAGAAAGCTTACGGAAACGTTGGCCGGGTTGGAGTTTTTACGGGTATTACCATCAAATAAAACGGGCTGTTCAAGAAACTTCGGGAATTATTATGACTTATCAAAACCGCCCGATCGATGCGGTATTCCATTCTACTTGTGGAGGGGCGACTGCATCCGCTAAAGACATCTGGAATAATGAAATCCCCTACTTAACTAGGGTTAAATGCAATTTTGACAAGCATTCGCCGCGTTATTACAATACTTTCTTTTTCACTTGGGCCGATTTGGAGCGCCGTTTCAAGCTTCCAGGGACGCTTTTTAAGCAAATAAAAGCTGAATCCGTGACAGCTCCGGGCAGAGTATCAACCCTTAGCTTGGGTCAACGGTTGATTAAGGGGACAGAATTCCGGAGTAAATTGGGCTTAACCTCGACCTGCTTTTCTTGGAAAACTACCGACTCGGGGCTTTCCTTTTCAGTGACCGGCTATGGCCATGGAGTTGGGCTCTGCCAATATGGAGCAGACGGGTTAGCCAAAAAGGGTTGGCAGTTTCACCAAATTTTAAAATATTATTACCGGGGAATTTCCTTTTCAAGAATTACAAAATAGATGGGTAGAGGTAATAGTAAATCGTATTGTCCGTTTTAGCGATATATGTGTAAAAATTTCCAAATTATTTGGATATTTTTTTTTGTCCAGGAAAAACTATCTTTAAGATTACGAATGGATTTTAAGATTGTTTTTAATAAAGGCCTTGTATGAGATAGTTGGGATAATAAGCGTAAGTTATTATAAAAATCCAGTTAATCTTGTCATTAAAAAAAACCATGTTTTAGACAGGATTTACTCGGAAACCACGATTTTAAAATCAACAATTATTTATAAATGACAAATGAGGTGGTAATCGGTGGGTAAAGCGATCGGTTCACGGCAAAAAGGCTCCAATTCTATTGGTATCTTTCAGCGTAAAATGATTTATTTTAAAAAGCAGCTTCTAATATTATTCAAAAGTAGCCGTCCATACTTGGCGCCTAGATATTGGATAATTTACTTCGCTGCCTTTGGATTAGGGTTTTATCTTTGGGGTCCGGCCCGGGGCTTTACGAGGCTAAAAAATTGGGAACCTTTCCCGGCCGATAAATCCGGTCAGATTACGGCTATTGAAACATTGCAACGGGAAATTGAGCTATTAAAAAAGGAGATTAATTCCCAAAAACTTCGTGGGCAAGAGAGTATTGCCAAATTCAACCCCGATAGTTTTAGCCGCCCGGCTTTTGGAGAAATAACTCAAGGGTTTGAATGGATTAATGTTAATAATACCTGGCGGCTCCATACCGGGATCGATATCGGGACGCCCCAAGGCGGTAGCATCATGGCTAGCGCCGAGGGGGTTGTAAAGGAAATTGGAGAAGCGCCCGGAGAAGGTTTAACTGTGACCTTGAAGCATGGTGATGATTGGGAAAGCATTTATGCAAACCTGGAAGAGGTCTCGGTTAAAAAAGGGGATCAGATCATTAAAGGGACGATTATTGGGACGAGTAGGGGTAAGAGTTGTAATTCTGAAACCCCCGGCTTTCATTTCGGAATTAAACACAATGAACAACCGGTTAATCCGGGAAAAATTATTAAAGGGTTAGAGAAACAGATTAAATAGATTTAGAATTTATAGTAAGCTCACATATTCCCCCTGACCAAGCCATATATATGTTATGAAGCGATTTTCATATTTCCGGGCATTTATGGATGACTGCTTCGTCCGGTATCACATCAAGTGATAGTGAAAACGCCAATGACTATAAACCGGAAGGGTGGGGGGCGTGAAAGATTATATTGAAAAGCGAGTAATGGATTTAAGCCGCTATATTGCTGACCACCAGGCCACGGTCAGACAGGCGGCTAAATATTTTGGAGTAAGCAAAAGCACAGTACATAAGGATGTTACCGAGAGGCTACCCGATATTAACCAAAACCTGGCTCTGGAGGTAAAGAAGATACTAGAGGTTAACAAAGCGGAAAGGCATATCCGCGGAGGTGAAGCAACAAAAAAGAAATATCAAAAGAGTCAGGATTTGGATTTAAAAAGGAGGATATTCTAAAAAAACGTAGAAGATTTAAACAAAATATGCCATTTGCAGCAGTGTAGGGGGGCGTAGGGTTGGACATCAGAAATTTAATTACTGATATTGGTATTGACTTAGGAACTGCCAGTGTACTTGTTTATATTAAAAAACGCGGGATTGTAATTCGGGAACCATCAGTGGTAGCTCTCGAGAAAGATACCAACAAGATTTTAGCCGTTGGAGAGGAAGCCCGTCAAATGATTGGAAGGACCCCCGGAAACATTGTTGCAATCCGTCCTTTACACGACGGAGTAATTGCTGATTACGACATCACCGAGACTATGCTAAAATACTTTATCGAGAAAGTTTGTCCCAAACCCCGGCTATTCCGCCCGCAAGTAGTTGTCTGTGTACCCTCTGGAGTTACCAGTGTTGAGAAGAGGGCTGTTTTAGAAGCGGCAATGCAAGCAGGAGCGAAACGGACTTATTTAATTGAAGAACCGATGGCTGCCGCAATCGGAGCCGGCTTAAACATTACCGAAGCCAGTGGGAACATGGTGGTTGATATCGGCGGAGGCACTACCGACATCGCCATTATTTCATTGGGAGGGATTGTCGTCAGCGAATCACTCCGAATGGGCGGGGACAAGTTTGACGAAGCGATTATCCGTTACATAAAAAAGATGTATAATATGATGATTGGCGAACGTACCGCCGAGGACATCAAAATTCAGATTGGGTCGGCATACCCGGAAGGGGAAGGCCGCTCCATGGAGATTCGTGGCCGGGATTTGGTGACTGGTTTACCACGTACCATCAAATTTACTTCAACTGATTCCTTTCAAGCGCTCTCGGAACCGATCACCACAATTATCGATGGTATCAAATCGGTATTGGAGCGTACCCCTCCCGAATTAGCTTCGGATATTGTGGACAAGGGGATTGTAATGACCGGCGGCGGTTCATTATTGCATGGTTTTACCCGGCTTTTAGCTGAAGAAACAGGGATCCCGATTCATTTGGCGGAAGACCCGCTTTCTTGCGTGGTGTTAGGGACTGGCAAGATATTGGAAAATGAAGGCTTTGACTCGATTAGGCATAACTTAATCGTCGGTAGCCGATCAATGTAAATTATGATAAACATAAATTTTAAAGATTATCCGGCTTAAAGCCGGATTTTTTTTGACCAGGATTATAAGATTGCGTTTTTGGCTTTTGTCCTTTAGCTCTTGGTTTTAGTCTTAGATTAATCTATAACTAACAGCGGTAGCCAACAGCTAATTGCTAAAAAACTAATAACCAGTTAGGACTATGAATAATCACATGTAAGGGGTTTTTACAGGAGTCCAATTTAAGGCAATAGGGATATCTATAAATGGTGTAATATTGAATTAGGTTTAAACCTGCTTGGGAATAATACATAAAAACGTCCTTAGCTTAACTTTTTAACAATAAATTAAAATATTTCGGTATTTTAATCAAATTGACACTCCTTCTTGGCAGACATATAATAGCTTCATGAGTCCGGCAGTGCCAGAAGCAATAATTCTGTCAAATCAGCGGGTTCATAAGGGGTTGACCGTATTTGCATAGATTCCCAATAATCAGGTTTACACCCTCTAGAATTTTAGTATTTGGATTTGCTACAGTTATTCTGGTTGGGGCATTTCTTTTATCATTGCCGATTGCGTCCAGGGATGGGCAGCCGCTGGGGTTTTTAGACGCTTTATTTACCGCTACGTCGGCAGTATGTGTTACTGGATTAATAGTAGTCGATACCGGATCTCACTTCACCAAGTTCGGGCAATTTGTGATAATATCATTGATCCAGATTGGCGGTTTGGGATTTATGGCCTTTTCGACTTTGGTAGCGATGATTCTTGGCAAGAAGATTGGCTTAAAAGAAAGGATCTTAATTCAAGAGTCATTTAACCAATTCTCGTTAGCCGGTTTAGTAAGGTTAATTAGGAATATTTTCTTGTTAACTTTGGCTTTTGAATTCTTAGGAGGCCTAATCTTAAGCATCCGGTTTCTCTTCGAGTACCCGGTCGATCGGGCTTTGGCTTTTGGCTTTTTTCATTCGGTTTCCGCTTTCTGTAACGCTGGGTTTGACCTGTTTGGACAAGTTTTCGGGCCGTTTACCAGTATCACCCATTATGTGGGCGACTGGACGGTAAGCTTAACGATCGGGGGGTTAATTGTATTTGGCGGCCTTGGTTTTCCGGTAATCTTAGAATTATACCATTATCCTCAGACGCGCCGTTTGTCGCTACATACCAAGCTGGTTATTAAAATGACTTTATTGCTGCTTTTAATGGGAATGATTATAATTTTCCTTTTCGAGATGACCAACCTGAAGACTATTGCCGGCCTAAATTGGAACGGGAAGTTTCTCGGGGCTTTATTTCAATCAATTACTCCGCGTACTGCTGGTTATAATTCATTGGATATGTCACAGTTAAGGATTGGCACTTGGTTCATCCTTATTATACTGATGTTTATCGGAGCATCACCTAGTTCCACCGGGGGCGGTATCAAGACTACTACTTTCGGGGTTATTTTGGCGGCAGTCTTTGCGACCATAAACGGCAAGGAAGACGCCGAGGTATTTGAACGGAGAGTTAACAAAGACTTGGTTTATAAAGCTATGACAATAACTATGCTCGCTTTAAGCTGGGTGGCTTTTGTTACTCTAATCATGTCTTTGGTGGAGCCACATACTTTTATTAAGTTGTTATTTGAAGTTGTGTCGGCTTTCGGCACAGTCGGCCTTACGACCGGAATCACCCCGTCGTTATGCGATACTTCAAAGGTCTTAATCACGATCACTATGTTCATTGGGCGGCTGGGGCCGTTAACTATCATGGTTGCCTTGGCAAATGCCAGACAAGCAAACCAAGCTACTACCAAATATATCGAAGATCGGGTAATTATCGGATAAACTCAAAGGAGCTGGATTTAATGCCGAAACAATATGCAGTTATTGGTTTGGGAAGATTTGGGACCAGTATCGCCAGGACTTTATATAATCTGGGGCAAGAGGTATTAGCTATTGATACCAGTGAAGAACGCCTGAAATATGTGGTTGATGAGGTCACTCATTCTGTATTGGCAGACACCACTGACGCCAGTGTTTTAAAAAATATCGGGATTGCTAATTTTGACGTAGTGATCGTAGCCATTGGCGAAAACGTTCAAGCCAATATCATGACTACCTTATTATTGAAAGAACTTGGAGTTAAATATGTAGTCGCCAAGGCGCTTACTAAGATGCAAGGCAGAGTTTTGGAGAAGGTAGGGGCGGATCGGGTCGTTTTTCCAGAAAGGGATATGGGAAAACGAGTGGCTCACAACCTGGTGGCTACCAACTTAGTGGATTATATTGAACTGGCGCAAGGCTTCCGTATTATTGAAGTGGTCGCTTCGAAAGAGATGATTGGCAAGACTCTGCAGCACCTGAATTTGAGAGCAAAACACGGTGTGAATATCTTATTAATCAAGCGGGCTTCCGGTGAAGCGATTTTCTCACCGGGGGCTGAGGATCAGGTTCAAACGGGGGACATTTTGGTAATGGCCGGAGAAAAGGCGGTCCTGAATAAGTTTGAGCAGAAACTGGATAATCAAGAAGATTGAGTATTGCTGTTATGGATCAAAAAAGGCAAAGTTTACCGCGGGCTTATACCGGAAAACTCCTGAGAGCGATTAGGGAGTTTGATCTAATTCGGCCGGGCGACAAAGTTTTAATCGGTTTCTCCGGTGGAAAGGACAGCGCCTTTTTAGTATATGCCCTTTCGATATTACAACGGCATGGCGTCATTCCTTTTGAATTAAGCGCCTTGAGTGTTGATCTGGGTTTTGCGGCCCCTTTAAATGTTAACCCTTTAGCGGAGTATTGTAATACTATGGGGATTGAGTTTCATACCCACCGAACCGAAATTAGCCGCTACGCTTTTGGGGAGGAAAACCCCGAAGGTCCCTGCGCGACTTGTTCTTTTTTAAGGCGTGGTACAATGAACCGGTTTGCCAGGGAACACGGCTATAATGTTGTAGCCCTTGGGCACCATTATGATGATGCAGTCGAGACTTTTTTGATGAGCATCATTTTTTCAGGGCAAATCAAGACCTTTCTTCCCCGGACCGAGCTTGAAAGGAGTAAGGTAACGACAATTCGGCCCTTGGCTTATTTTAGGGAAGAGGAGTTGAAGAAGGCCATTGAATTTATTGGGTTTACTCCTATCCCGAGCCCATGCCCGATTGATGGACGGACGAAACGGGCTGAAACCAAGGAATTAATCCGTAAACTAACAAATGGTGATAATCGGATTTTTAGTAACCTTGCCTCCGCCATGCGGGAAGGCCGGCCGATGGAGCTTTGGCCGCCGGAACTTTCCCAAGAAGAGAAACGGCGGCGGAATATGTTAAAGTAAATTTTTTTAATGGGCTTATTGCTTAAACTTTATTCTGGTATTAAAATGTTAACAAAAACTGTTGCCGATATACTGATGGGTATGATATAATATAATCAATTTATATGTCGGTCATATTTTTAAAGGCATTGAAGAGGAAAAGTACGGTCAAAACTGCGTGAAATAGCGAGCCCTGATTGGTGGGAGAGGGCCTACGGAGTTAACCCGAAGTTCGCCTCGGAGCCGTCAGCTGAATCTTTAGCAATAAGGTAGTAGGCTTGGCCGGAAACTCCAACCGTTAATAATGGAGCAACCCTAATTAGGCGCCGGATTTAATTACGAAAGGCCACTAGCCTATACAATTGAAATTGGCGGATAATTGCGGTTTGAGAGAGTGGGCCTTTAGGCCAATCAAGAGTGGTACCACGGAAGCTAGCCTTTCGTCTCATTAGAGACGAAGGGCTTTTCTTATTTTGGGGGTGATTGTTTTCTTTCAATTACTAAAAATTAAATGCAGATCAATAAATTGGGTTCGCTCACTTCAATGCCAAGGATGTTGAATTTAGAATTATGGAGGAATGATCAAGATGTGGAATCGGGAGATTGAGACTCTGCCCCGGGCGGAATTGGAAAGAATCCAAGCGGATCGGCTCCGTAAAA
Organism: Bacillota bacterium; assembly: GCA_023415835.1. GTDB lineage: Bacteria > Bacillota > UBA4882 > UBA8346 > UBA8346 > JAAYHS01. The sequence continues at coordinate 17,394 of JAEZJK010000048.1, read as the reverse complement.
CTGTAGAGAGGGTATATTATAATGTCCCTTTTTACCGGGAAAAGTTGGACGAAGCAGGGATTAAGCCTGAAGACATTAAAAGCGTCACAGATTTGGCACGTTTACCGTTTACTACTAAGCAAGATTTACGGGATAATTATCCATTCAAACTATTTGCAGTGCCCCAAGATGAAGTTGTGCGAATTCATGCTTCGTCGGGTACAACAGGGAAGATGACTGTAGTTGGATATACCCAAGGGGATATCGCCACTTGGGCGGAGGTAATGGCGCGGACAATGGGTTGCGGTGGCGTTACCCATAAGGATATTGTGCAAATTGCATATGGTTATGGGCTTTTCACCGGTGGATTGGGAGCGCATTACGGCGCGGAAAGGTTAGGGGCGACAGTAGTTCCGATCTCGGGAGGAAATACTAAACGGCAACTTCAGATAATGAAAGATTTTGGTACAACTGTTTTGGCTTGTACCCCCTCATATACTTTATATATGGCGGAATCTGCGGCTGAAGAGGGAATTAAGATGGAAGATCTCCGTCTTAAGGTTGGATTTTTCGGGGCGGAACCTTGGTCGAACAATATGCGTAAAGAGATTGAGTCCATCTGGAAGATCAAGGCGATTGATATTTATGGGTTAAGTGAGATTATTGGACCGGGAGTCTCCAGTGAATGTTCACAGCAGGACGGGCTCCATGTTTGGGAAGACCATTTTATTCCGGAAATCATCGATCCTGCTACCGGGGAAGTATTACCTTACGGAGAAAAGGGAGAGCTGGTCTTTACTTGTATCACCAAAGAGGCGCTACCGTTGATCCGTTATCGGACCAGGGACATCAGTATCCTTTACCCTGAACCATGTTTGTGCGGGCGGACCCATATGCGCATGAACCGGGTAATGGGCCGGACCGACGATATGTTAATTATTAGGGGTGTTAATGTCTTTCCCTCGCAAATAGAGAGTGTCCTGTTGGAGGTTGGCGAGATCGAACCCCATTATCAACTGATAGTCGATCGGGACGGGAACCTGGATGATCTGGAAATCTGGGTTGAAGTATCTGAGACGCTCTTTTCTGATCAAGTCCGAAAGCTTGAAGAATTAGGTTCTAAAATTAAACGGGAAATATTAAGCGCCTTAGGGATTTCTGCCCGGATTAAATTAGTTGAGCCTAAAACCATTACCCGTAGTGAAGGAAAAGCTAAGCGGGTTATCGATCGTAGAGATGTCTACCATCAATGAATCGATAGGCAATGGTATTATTTAAGCCGTATGATTTCGGAAAAACAACAAGGCTTTCATTCTTTTCCCGACCTTTATAAGTTTATGGCTAATATTGTTGCCTATATCTGACAGTTGGGTTGGTTCGACCGCTGTTAACAGGCGCTGGTTTTGAAATCGATATTTGTTAAAAAATGGAGAAGGTAATTTCAAGTATTTAGCGAATATTATTTTTTGAAAAGTTGGAAGGAGAAAGCAGATGAAAGTCAAACAGATTTCAATATTTTTAGAGAATAAGTCAGGACGTTTGGCTAAAGTCACCAAAACCCTTGGAGAAAACAATATCAATATTAGGGCCCTTTCAATCGCCGATACTACGGATTTTGGTATACTAAGATTGATTGTTAACGATCCGGATAAGGCCTGGAAGATCCTTAAAGAACAAGGCTTTACGGTTAGCGCGACTGAAATTATCGCCGTTCAGGTTCCGGATAAACCCGGCGGGTTGGCGGGAATTCTTCAAATATTAGAAGATTCTAAGATTAATATCGAGTATATGTATGCTTTTGTAGGAAAATCAGGAACAGACGCAGAGGTTGTCTTCCGGGTCGAACACATTGACCGTGCTATCGAAATACTTCAACAAGCGGGGGTTTCCCTATTAAGCGGAAAAGAAGTTTATACCTTATAAAAAGTCGTTAAAAGTAGAGATAAAGTGAAGCGAAAGGAAACAATTAAATGCGCGGATTGGTTCTACGATACTCCGCTTTTTTGAGGATGCTTTTTTTTAAAAATGTTAAGGGTGAAAACCGGTTAATCTTTAATATTACCGGTTTATTTTTCGTTGTAATAACCCAATTTTTATTAAGCGGGGTTCTCTTCTTTTTCCTACATACTTCGATCACCCGGTTTGATAACCGGCTTGAGGCTGATTTGAAGCTTGCCAAAGCTATTAAAACGGATCTCGCCATTCTATCTTTTGAACCAGTCATTTCTGCCCCGGCTTTAAAAAAACTGTTACAGTCCGCTGATTTATTAAGTAGGGACACCCGTAGAGGGCAAAGTTGGAAGCTTATGAAAGCTAGCCTTAGAAACTTGGATAAAGATGTTTCTGGCTCCGAGAAAGGCTGGAATAATCAAGAAATTGATGACGGGCTGATTAAATGCCGGGTTTTAACTGATGAGTTAGTCCGGTTCCTAATTGAAAAACGTCAAAACATCAATGATAAACTATTGTCAAAAATAATTATTTTTGAGATAGGATTGATATTAATAACCATTATACTAGTATGTACCGGGTCAATCTTATTAACAAAAAATCTAAGGAAGCAGCAGTCGGAGATTGCTTACTTCGAAAGCTTGGCCTATCAATTGAAAGGTGGGCTGCTTGACAAAATTCAATATAATTATCAGGGAAAAGCTTTGACAGACCTCAATGAAGCTTTAATTAAATATATTCAACTCTTAAAAGAGCGGTACCAGGCGGTCAAAGATCAATTTAAAAATATAAACTTTCAAGCCAATGAAATTTCTTTATTTTCCAAACAAAACAATATTTTTTACGAAGATATTAAGGGGAACCTGGAACATTTGGTTGAGCATACCTACTACCAAGTTGATCAATACCAGATCTTAGCCGAGCGTATCAAGGAGTTAAATACCAAACTGGGTGATTCGGAAGAACAAATTATCTTATTTCGTGAGTCTTTAAAAAGTGGGGTTAAAGTTTTTCGGGAAGCTCCGGAAGCTATCAAGGAGATCGAAATTCAGGTAAAAAAAAGGGAACAGTACTTAAAAAAGATTACCGGCGATTTATATCAATTACAGTCTCTCCTTGATCAATTGCTTCAAACCGGATCAATCTTTCAAAATGTTGCCGAACAGAATACTTTATTAGCCTTAAATGCATCAATTGAAGCGGCGAGGGCAGATACAGCGGCCGGAGGGTTCGACATTGCCGCAGAAGAAATTGCCCGTTTAGCTGAAAAAATCGGACGAGTATCAAAAGAATTGCTCGCTGTGGTTGATGTGATGGGAAATAAGGGGAGTGCGGCATTAAAAACCCTCGAGATTGACCTAACCCGTAGTAATGAAGTCAAACGTTTTATCGAAGCGGTTGGCAATAAAATCAGCATTTTCTGCCTAAGGTTGGGTCAACTTTTGGAGGAAGCCATTCAATACAGCATTCAAATTGAAGAATTGGAAGATAAGCGTAAATCCTTGGAGGAACTCGCCTCTTCTTTAATAGATTTAAATCAAAAATCGCAAAATAATTATGGTAGGGCGGAAGCGGCTATCGAAGTAATAAAAAAATCAGGAGAAACTATGGCTGCTACTGAACAGTTAGATACACTAATCTCTGAATTAAAACAATTGATGAATAAAATCGCCATTTGAAACGAAGGGAAAACTATGGCTAAATTCACGAAAAATTTGAATATATCGGGATCTAACCATTCGGGTACCGGGATTTTATCGAAAATTAGTTTTTCGGGAAAATTTTATCTGGCATTGTTTCTATTGGCAGCCGGATTGTTTGTTCAAAGCATTCTATTTTTGGCTTACTTTTATGAATACCGCAATGATTTAATGAATATTTACCTATCCCGAAGGGGCAACGATGATACCCTTAAGGTTTTGTATGATGTTTCCCAGGATCTGCTTGAAAAATTCAATATCAGTAACCGCTCGGGGATTCCAGTTGATGGTTCGGACGATATAACCCAAATTAACCAGGCGTTTATTAATATTAAGAACAATCTAGGTAGTAATATTGCTTTGACACAAATTAATCAAATTGAAGCTATTACTGGCCATTTCAAAAAAATTGCATCTCCCATAACCCCCCAAAAGTATCAAACGGCTGTAGAGTTGTATGATCAATATAATACAGCACTAAATAATTTGGAAAATGTTATATCCAACCATTATCAACGTAATTATCAGGAAATTCAGGCAATCTTATTAATCAAGTTTGGGATAGTATTTTTACTGTTATTAATAGAAATTTGGGGTTGTAGATTCCTGGTCAAGCGCGCTTTCCGTTCTATTGATGAACCAGCTGACCGGATCATCCGATTTCTACAAGGAGGTAATCAGGTTAAATTACCGGTTTTTACTTCGGAAGGTTTGGGCGCTACCGGTTTGATTCTTAATGAAGGCGTCTCTAAATGGCATACATTGGCTATGAGTTTTAAAAATGCCAGTAATAAGCTTAATTATCTAGTAGATGAATTGGCTTCCAGTTTCAATCAGGTATTTTTGCTGGAAGTCCAGCTTCGAGAAGCATATCTGGAAATTGAAGCTAGTTTAAATGGCCAAGAACAGAATGGGAAAAAGGTGAATGAAGAGATTGAAGTGATAATTTCTGATCTTTCCGAGCTACAGAACCTTCCCAGAAAAGTGAATGAAATATCCCAAGAATTAAATAGCCTTTTGACAGTAAACAAAGAGCAATTAGATGGCGTATTAGATAAACAGATTGAAGTTAATAATGAATCCCATGATATAATGATTTTTTTGCAGGATTTGGCAGCTACCTCCGAACGGGTAGACCTGACTATGAAGGAGTTAAAAGAGATCGAAGAGGAAAGTGAAATGCTCGCTTTTAACAGCGCGATTAGCGCCGCGAGGGCTGGTGAAGAAGGACAAGGGTTCAGCGTAGTAGCCAAGGAAATAGCCAATTTGGTAGAACGGTCCAAAAAAGCCTCAATTAACCTTGGTGGCTTAATCGCTCGAATTCAAACAAAAACCGAGCAAATAGTAGGTATAATTCCAGAAAAGGATTTGATTGAACACGATAAACTTGCATTAGGCCAGACTTTAAATTCGATTTGTTTGAATCTAAGTGAGACCGCCGCTAAATGCCTAACTGAGCTTGACCAGATGCGCCAGGTAGTAGAAACGATTCTTTTAAAAAGCAATGAAACATTTGAAGAACTTGACTCAAAATCGGCTTTACCCCAAGCAGGAACCAGCGAACTTAGTGAAATTCGAAACATTATTGCTAGGTATTTGGAGAGCGTCAAACATACGGGAGAGATAACGGATAGAATTTCCGTTTCGGTTAATAGCCTCCAGTCAGCCACAGACCTGCTAATCAATCGGAATGGGAAAACGGGTTAGGATGAATTTGCTTTTGCTCAAATTAAAACCGGAGGGTATCTGATGGGGGATAACCAAGATCTGTTAAGAAAATATCGGCCAAAGCATGAGTATTTTATCGGATTCGACTCCGATGGTTGTGTCTTTGATACCATGGAGATTAAGCAAAAAGAATGCTTTTGCCCTAACAATATTAAATATTTTCAGTTGCAGCCAATTGCGAAATATGCCCGGGAAGCTGTGGAATTTGTTAATCTTTATTCAAAATGGCGCGGAGGTAATCGATTTCCGGCGCTTTTGAAAGTGTTGGATCTATTGGCGGAGCGGGAAGAGGTTAAGGCAAGAGGGTTTCGGTTCATTGAATTACAGTCATTCCGTGATTGGGTAGCTTCCGGAACGCCCCTGAGTAACGAGACCCTTAAAGAAATGGCGGAAAAGACCGGCGATCCGATCCTAAAAAAGGTCTTAGATTGGAGTTTGGCGGTTAATAAAGCTATCGAGGGCTTGGTATTCGGTATCCCGCCTTATCCGTACGTTAAAGAAAGCCTCGAAAAATTATCCTCAAGAGCGGACTTAATTTGTATCTCTCAAACCCCCAGCGAAGCCCTGGAGCGGGAATGGACCGAACATGGGATTGCTAAATATGCGGCGCTAATTGCCGGCCAGGAATTGGGGACTAAAAAGGAACACCTTAAATTAACAGCTGTCGGTAAATATCAGCCAAATCATATCTTAATGGTGGGTGACGCCTTGGGGGATATGGAGGCTGCTAAGGCTAACGGAGCCCTTTTCTATCCGATCAATCCCGGGAATGAAGTGAAGTCATGGCAATGTTTCTATCAGGAAGCCTTGGACCGTTTTTTTGACGGGACCTATCAAGGTGAATATGAAGCTCGGTTAATTAAAGATTTTCAGTCTTTGCTTCCGGAAACGCCGCCTTGGATCCGCTGATGATGCAGATACGGTACTACGCTATTTGCCTTTAGCTTTTGGCTTTAAAGCTAACAACAATAACTAATAGACGATAGCGAATGATCAAAAGGATTGAATAATTAGGTTATTTAAAATGTTTACTTACCGAATTCCAGTTAATGAAAGGTTTAGGGCTGTCGCTAAGACGGCCTTTTTTATCGCAAAAAATAATAATTTATCAGGCAATTTGGTAGTGACTTGCTGGACTTTACGGGGGAAAAAGATTATAATATTGAATAGATATGAAACGTTGTTTCATATAGTAAAACAAGGGGAAGTAAATGTCCGAGAATAAAGTACAAACCATCGACCGTACTTTGGATATAATTGAGCTTTTAGCGACTGCCAAAGAAGGTTTGGGAGTTACCGAGATCGGCCAAAGCATCGGGCTTCATAAGAGTACGGTGTACCGATTATTGACTGCATTATCGGAGCGGGGTTATATTGAGAAAGATTCGAAAAGCAGTACTTATAAATTGGGTTTAAAGTTCATCGAAATCAGCGGCCTGTTTCTTAAAAAACTCGAATTGAAAACCGAAGCATTACCGTCCATGCGTAGGCTGGCTGAGATTATCGGCCAACCGGTCCATTTAGCGATTTTAGAAGGGACTGATGTTATTTACATTGAAAAAGTTGAATTGGTAAATAGTATTAGAATGTATTCCCAGATTGGCAGGAGAGCGCCTGTCCATTGCTCGGCCATTGGTAAAATATTGTTGGCCGGGCTTAATACCGAGCGCTTACAGGAAGTTTTGGAGAACATTAAGTTCAAAAAATATACTCCGAATACAATCCTTTCAAAGGAAGGTTTAAAACGAGAGGTACAGCGTGTTAGTGCTCAAGGTTGGGCGGTTGATAATGAAGAGCATGAGCCTGACATCCGGTGCATCGCTGCTCCAATATTTGACTATACCAATAAAATAATCGCCGCGGTCAGTGTCTCAGGTGAAAGCCGAATTATCAATCCAAAGTCTGATTTGGAGACTGCCCGGTATGTAATTGAGACTGCCGCAAATATTTCCAAACGAATGGGTTATGTTCATGGAAAGGGGGATCCGGGGCAAGGATAAGAATTAAGGGATGACCTCTCACCAAAAATAAAAATTAAAGGAGGTTATGGCATGGCCATAAACTTGAATGTCAAACCGAAAGAAAGTTGCAAATATGATTGTATCTCGTTAGGTGAAATTATGTTGAGATTGGATCCCGGTGAAGGTAGGATTAAAACCGCCCGGGAGTTCCGAGCCTGGGAGGGTGGCGGCGAATATAATGTCTCCCGGGGCCTTCGCAAATGCTTCGGTATGAATGTCGCTGTTGTTACCGCATTTGCCGACAATGAAGTCGGGCGGTTGATAGAGGACTTTATTATGCAGGGCGGCGTGGACGTTTCCTTGATTAAATGGGTTCCGTATGACGGGATTGGCCGAAGTGTCCGTAATGGTTTGAACTTTACCGAAAGAGGCCACGGCATCCGCGGCGCCGTAGGAGTATCCGATCGGGCTAATACTGCGGTTTCTCAATTGAAAAAAGGCGACATCGATTGGGAATACATTTTTGGCAAACTAGGTAGTCGTTGGTTCCATACCGGAGGTATTTTTGCCGCCCTTTCCGAGACTACTCCCGATGTTGTTCTGGAAGCGGTGCAGATCGCTAAAAAGCATGGTACCATTGTATCTTATGATTTAAACTACCGGCCTTCACTCTGGAAAGGGATCGGCGGCCAACAAAAAGCTCAAGATGTAAATAAAGAGATTGCCAAATACATTGATGTAATGATTGGCAACGAGGAAGATTTTACGGCTTGCCTTGGTTTTGAAGTTGAAGGCAACGACGAGAACCTGAAAGAATTGAATCTGGAAGGTTATCGGAAGATGATCAATGAAGCGGTTAAGACCTATCCCAATTTCAAAGTAGTTGCCACCACTCTAAGGACGGTTAAGAGCGCTACAATTAATGATTGGTCCGCCATGTGCTGGGCTGACGGTAAGATCTACAAGGCTAAAGATTTCAATGGACTGGAGATTTTGGATCGGGTTGGCGGCGGCGATAGCTTTGCCTCAGGCCTGGTTTACGGCCTGATTACCACTGGCGATCCTGAGAAAGCGGTCAATTATGGCGCGGCTCATGGCGCATTGGCGATGACCACTCCTGGAGACACTTCCATGGCTAGCCTTAAGGAAGTAGAAAAAGTAATGGGCGGCGGAAGCGCTAGGGTAGACCGGTAGTACCAGTTTATACCTACAGCCTACATTGTAAAATCCAGAAGACAGAAGATTAGCCCTATTGAGTCACTAGGGCGGACGGAATTCGGCGAAAAGAGCTTAGAATAAATAAAAAAACAGGGTGGAGATTAAGCCACCCTGTTTTTTATCTAAGCTTAAACAGTATAAGTAGATGCTGCAGTGTTGCCGCCTCTACCGGTCCAGTTGGTGTGGTAAAACTCGCCGCGGGGTTTGTCGGTCCGTTCATAGGTATGGGCCCCGAAATAGTCACGTTGGGCTTGGAGCAGGTTGGCCGGGAGTTTTTCACAACGGAAACCGTCATAGTAACAAAGGGCGGTTGTGAAAGCCGGAATTGGGATTCCATTAGTTAACGCAGTGGCGCAAACCCTTCTCCAAGCATTTTGGGAGGATTCCACTTTTTCTTTAAAGAATGGGTCAAGCAGTAGGTTGGTTAAACCCGGGTTCTTGTCAAAGGCTTCTTTGATTTTGCCAAGGAAGACGGAGCGGATGATACAACCGCCGCGCCACATTAAAGCAATACCGCCGTAATTCAGGTTCCAACCGTAAGTTTGGGCTGCGGTCCGCATCAGCGTGTAACCTTGAGCGTAAGAAACCAATTTTGAAGCATAAAGGGCATTTTTAATATCATTGACAAACGCTTTTTTGTCCCCTTCAAACTTGGGTTTCGGGCCGGAAAGGACTTGCGAGGCTGCTACCCGTTCATCTTTAATCGCCGATAAACAGCGGGCGAAAACAGCTTCTCCAATCAGAGTAAGAGGTACGCCTTCATCGAGGGCGGCGATACCGGTCCATTTACCGGTTCCCTTTTGGCCAGCAGTGTCAAGGATCTTATCAACAAGCGGTTTGCCATCTGCATCTTTGACGGCGAGGATATCGCGGGTAATTTCAATTAAATAGCTATCCAGTTCCCCTTGATTCCATTCTTTAAAGACTTCATGCATCTCATCGGCTGACATTCCCAATAAGTCGCGCATTAATTGATAGGCTTCGCAGATTAATTGCATATCCCCGTATTCAATACCATTGTGTACCATTTTGACGAAGTGGCCGGCGCCATTCTCACCAACCCAATCGCAGCAAGGGCTACCATCGGAAACTTTAGCGCAGATTGATTGGAAGATTGATTTCACATGGGGCCAGGCAGCAGGCGAACCGCCAGGCATCATGCTCGGACCTTTTAAAGCACCTTCTTCACCGCCGGAGACTCCTGTTCCAATATATAGTAAACCTTTTTCTTCAAGATATTTGGTACGGCGAATCGTATCCGGGAAATGTGAGTTCCCGCCGTCAATAATAATATCACCCTTCTCTAAATGAGGGATCAACAATTCGATAAAATCATCAACCGGTTTACCAGCTTTGACCATTATCATCACCCGGCGGGGTGTTTTCAAGTTAGCCAATAGCTCCTCAATGGAATAAGCACCGATGATATTTTTACCCTTGGCCCTTCCTTCAACAAAACCTTTGACCTTATCGGTGGTTCGGTTATAAACAGCTACAGTGAACCCTTTGCTTTCCATGTTCATAACCAGGTTTTCCCCCATAACCGCCAAACCGATTAACCCAATATCCGCCTTGCTCATCAACACATCCTCCTGTCATTTTAATAATCAGACCCATCTAAATACATTGTAAAGATATTCGATATAACTAGAATATCTCCTACTTTGGAGCAATTTTTTTAAATATTATTTTGAGATTGTCTATATTTTATAACGCATACTTATAACTAGGGAAAACTTTCACGTCACAAATAGTTATGATTTTCTATTTTTCTTGATTTAACTCATCAATAGTCAGGGTATAGCTTGGTAAAAATTTTTCCATAAAATACTTGACTTCCGGAAGCGGGATCTCCTCAATACACCTCTTTAGTGTTTTTTCCGCCTTTTGAAAATCATTATTACCATATTTCAGCTCCTGTAAACACTTTAAATAAGCGCTTATTTTATCGGCTGCTTTTACAAGGGCAACTTCATCCTCGGCCTCATTTGAGAATACTAGCGGCCGGTAATTTGGTTGTAATTCTTCCGGGAGCATGCCGAATAATTTTTCACGGGCAATATTTTCAATATCCGAAAATGATTGGTGAATTGCATCGTTAAAATATTTTATCGGAGCGGGAAGATCGCCGACGATTACTTCCCCAATTTCATGATATAAGGCGAGAACCGCAATGCGATCTGGATCGACCTTGCCTTGATAAAGGGTATTTTTAATAACTGCTAGTGCATGGGCGATTAAGGCAACCTCAAAGCTGTGTTCCTGGATGTTTTCCGGCTCGGTATTGCGCATTAAACCCCACCGGTTAATATATTTCATCTTTGATAAGTAGGCGAAAAAATGGGACATTAAACCCTCCGTGATGTTCTAAGGCTATTGCCTACGCATGATTCTCATATTAATTGCTTTGTTATATTCATTAATCAAACCTGTAATTCTCGGTTAACCCTATAAATCCTGCCGGTAAAAGCAAACAGCTAAGATTGGAATCTAAATAAAGAGGGCGTGAATCTGTTGCCCTCTTTTGCTGCTGTATCTGATATAATATTATTTAAATATCACTTTCTTTTACGGGTCAATAGATGGAGGCTGAGTGCAGCCAGGGGTTGCTGAAATAGGGTCACAAATACTACCGGTACAGCGGTAATGTCAGGGAAGTAGTTTAAGGCCAGGACTAGGCCGGCAGTATTATTACGTATACCTACCGTATAAACAAAAGTATTGATTAATTCGGGCGAAAAATTAAATAAACGCGCATAAGCAAATCCGGCCAGATATCCGGAACATCCCATGATAAAAACCAGGACTGCAACGGCTGAAATGGAAGACTGGAGTAAACTTAACGAATCCCAAACCGCCGCCAAATTAACGGCGATTATAACCGCCAATAAAATTTTGGAAGTTGGGGCGGTCACGAATTTCCAGTTGCGGCTGATTGTCCCTTTGGTTAAATCATGAAGGGCCATTCCAATGATAGTAGGTATTACGATCATCCAAGCAAGCCCCCACATTAATGAAGGAATGTCAAATTGGACTTTTTGCCCTATTGTAACAATCATTATCAGGGGAACCACTAATGGCGAGAGAATAGTATCGGCAATTACCGTGGTCAAGGCAAGCGGGACATTCCCCCGGGCGATGCTAGTCCACATGGTTGAAGCCACCCCAATCGGGGCAGCGGTAATTAAGATGATTCCGGCCTGTAGTAATGGTTGCCCGGGTAAAAAGATCCGGGCTAAGATGGTGGCGGCGAGCGGCAATAAAAGATGGAGCAGCCCTAGGATAGTCAATAGTAAACCGGGTGCTTTGAATACCTTTTTAAAATCCCGAAAACTACAATTAAGGGTTACTGCAATAGTAATATAAGCAAAAAGATAAGGGACCCAACTTTTAAGTAAAATAAAAAAATTATTGAATATTGCTCCCAAAACTATCCCGGAACCTACTACCAAGATCATTCGTTTTTCAAAGAGTTGATTAAGTTGAATTCCTTTACGCATGATAATCCAGGTTTTCATCGGTTAGGCCCTTTCAATATTTTGAATTTGGATATTACGGGAACAGTTTTATTGATGATTTCGAGACTTGAAAAATAATACCTGCCCTACTAAGAAATTTTAACCGATATGTTTCAGTGATTGACTATTACCTAAGGCACATGCTTATAGGCGTTATGGAATAAAAAATAACTGTTAATTGGCATGTGTTGGTGGCCAAAATAATGCGGCAATTCAGTGGTTCAATCCCTACTATTAGCATTTTATAGGAGGAAAGCCCCTTGGTAACATCGGAAGATTTAAAAACTTTGCCGGACAGCCCCGGGGTCTATCTGATGAAAGACGCTACCGGGAAAATTATTTATGTCGGCAAAGCTATTTCCATAAAAAACAGGGTCCGTTCATACTTTCAAGCGTCGCGGAATTTGAGCCTCCGGATTCGATCCATGGTTGAACAGATTGACCGGTTTGAATACATTGCCACCAATTCCGAAGTTGAAGCCCTGGTATTAGAATGCAACTTAATCAAAGAAGAACGGCCTAAATACAATATCCGGCTCCGTGACGATAAACAGTACCCTTGGGTTAAAGTCACAATTAAGGAGAGTTTTCCCCAGATATTTATCACCCGAAGGAATAAACGGGATGGGAGTAAATATTATGGTCCTTATACCGACGTCCGGGCTTTGCGGGAAACCCTCAAACTGCTGAGGCGGATTTTTCCGTTGCGCGGTTGCCGGCACGACCTGGATCGGGAGCGCATTGAACGCCCTTGCTTAAACTTTCATATTAAGCGCTGCTTAGCTCCTTGCAGCCGGCAGGTATCTAAGGAAACTTATCGTGAGATCATCGATCAAGTCTGTATGTTCCTAGAAGGCCGCCAGAGTGAATTGCTCACTAAATTACGGCGAGAAATGGAGGCGGCTGCTTCGGAGCGCCAATATGAAAAAGCGGCTCTGCTCAGGGATCAGATTCGTGACATCGAGAAAGTCTTGGAAAAACAAAAAATTGTAGCTGATGTTTACGATGATTTGGACGTTTTCGGTTTAGCCCAGGATCTTAGAGGCACTATCGTTCAGGTGTTCCAAGTGCGACAGGGAAAGTTGGTGGGAAGAGAGTATTTTACCTTGACTGAAGGGGATGAAACTCAACCGTCCGAGATTTTAGAAGCGTTTTTGACTCAGTATTACGATGCTGCCGGATTTATTCCCAAAGAGGTATTACTCCCATTCAACCTAGAAAGCACGGCGGCCTTGGGCGAATGGTTAAGCTGCCAGCGAGGTTCCAAGGTTAACTTGAGAGTTCCCCAAAAAGGTGAAAAAGCCGAACTTCTCAAAATGGCTCAAGAAAATGCGGGGCTTTTGTTGCAACAAGAACGGAACCATGAAGAACAAAGCCTTAACCAGATCGCTGAAATCCTGAATCAATTACAGCAAGATCTGGGTTTGGAAAAGCCTCCATTGCGAATCGAAGGGTTTGACATTTCCAATACCCAAGGCCAGGAAGCTGTAGCCTCAATGGTCGTTTTTGAAAACGGGGTGCCCAATGGCGGAGAATACCGGCGTTTTAAAATTCGGACCATCGAAGGCCCGAATGATTTCGCAATGCTTCAAGAAGCGGTGCGGCGGCGGTTCCGAAAAGGTTTGGAGGAGAGGCAGTATAAAGCGACGGAATCGGGAAAATTTGCCCGTTTCCCCGATTTACTGTTAATCGACGGCGGTAAAGGGCAACTGTCAGCGGTCTTTGAGGCCTTAAAAGAATTGGGTTTAGCCCATCTTAATATAATTAGTTTAGCCAAACAAGAGGAAGAGATCTTTAAGCCGGGGAATGATGAACCTATTAAGCTGTCACGGCGTTCGGAAAGTTTAATGCTTTTGCAAAGGGTGCGAGATGAAGCTCACCGTTTCGCCATCACTTATCATAAAACCCTTCGTGACCGACGGACTAATGCATCAAGCCTCGATTTGGTAATTGGGATCGGTTTGAAGAAAAAACAATTGTTACTGAAACACTTTGGTTCTGTAAAACGAGTTAAGGAAGCAACGGCCGAAGAATTAATGAAGGTTGACGGGATCAACCGTAAACTGGCGGAGAGCATTAAAGAGCAATTGGAACTATTATAAGTATTATAAAAAATTCGGGATTATTAAATTATGAGGTAAATTTAGTTTGCCCGTCTTTTGGATGCTATGGTATGCTAGTGATACTTGAAACATTCATTTTACGTCTTCCATAAGGGGGTCCCTGTTGATGATTCGTTGCATTGCCATTGATTTGGATGATACCTTACTCCGATCCGATCTGACGATATCGCCTGATGATAAGCTGGCTATTCGAAAAGCCATTGGTGAAGGGGTTAAGGTATTGCTAGCATCGGGTAGGATGGTTGAATCGATGCGCCCGTATGTCCGGGAATTGGAGTTGGATGTCCCGGTGATTGCCTATAATGGTGCGATTATTCAAGAAGCCTTATCCGGGAAAATTTTATATCATCGCCCGGTTCCGGTGGAAGAGGCACGAAAATTGATTCCGATCTTTCGTGAAACCGGGATTCATTTGAACGCTTATATTAATGATGAATTATATATGGATCAACTTACGGAATGGGGCCAGAAATACGCGGCTAATGCGGGGGTTACGCCGCACCCGGTTGGAGATTTACTTCAATATTTAAATGAACCTTCCCATAAATTATTGGCAGTGGGGGAAGTGGAAAAGATTGACCGGATTCAAGCCCGGCTTCGGGAAGAATTTCAAGGCCGGTTGCAGTTTATTAAATCTAAACCAACATACCTTGAGATATTATCACCAAACGTATCTAAAGGTATGGCCCTTCAGGAGTTGACTGTTGGTTGGGGGATGGCACGGGATGAAGTGATGGCTATCGGTGATGCCCCGAATGATCTTTCAATGGTTACCTGGGCCGGGGCGGGAGTGGCCATCGGTAACGCTTCCCCGGTAATTAAGGAAAATGCGAGTTTAGTAGTAGCCGACCACGACCATAACGGGGTCGCGGAAGCCATCGGGAAGTTGATTTTTAATCAAAGATAGTATTTATAATTAAAAGGGCTGGTGGGCCCTTTTAAATTTTAAAACACTATTTTCAATTCAAATGGGTAATTTTTAAATCAACGAGGGTTGTGTAATCGATTGTTGTAAAAATTGCGCTACTTTCGTTATGTCTTGTTGGTTGGCTGGCGGCGCCGGCATGTAGTAATTTTTGGATTGGGCATATTGGCCTATTTGTTGCTGAGCTTGTTCGCATTGGGACCTGATTTGTAATAAAGCTTGCCTAATAGCAGGGCTGCTTGATTCGGTGGCGGCTTTCGTGAATTCTACCGCGCTGGTTTTGGCGAGATCCAATGCATCCAGCGTCATTTCGCGGTCGGTATACATTTATATCCTCCTTTATTAGCTTAGAAAACTCATTAATTTACGGGCATCATTGAAAGCTTGCTGGGATTGTTGGTTGAAAAAGTTTTGTAATTGGGTATCGTTACAATTTTGAGCGTATAGCTGAAACTTTTTGGCGTTTAAATCTTCCATGGCTATCAATTCTTTTAAAGAGTTTAATTCCATCTGGGTTACCTGCATCACTTCTTTCTCACCTCCTTTGACTCTCAATATATTATCTGCTTGGAAAAGCTGACAAATACCACAACACATTAAAGCAATATCTGGAATAGGTAGCAGATAATACAAACTTGATGAGTTTGAAAATTTGGGGAGAGATACCCGGCGGTGCGAATTTAACCCTTAAACGATTTTAAACGATCTAGTTATTTGTAATTCAGGGTAGGCGTGGCTTTATCCAATTTAGTAAAGAAAGGATAAAAAACCTCAAGATTATTGTAGATGGGAGGAGTAAGTAATGGCAGGAAAAGTTGAAAAAATGTCGAATATATATTCTATAAAAATAAAGAAACATTATTTGGCCGTAAAAAATTAATGCCCCGGTACATACTGCAAAAGGGTATAACAAAATACTGCCGGAATATTAGAACGGTCAGATTAAGTGGGGGTGGTAAGTTATTTAAAAATCTAGTTACAAATTTAGTATATCACAAAAAGTTCAGTTATTCAATTTGTAGGAGGAAAATATAATGGCTAATGTTGTTTTTGAACATGTTTACAAAAAGTTTCCCGGCGGAGTTATTGCAGTAAAAGACGCTAACTTAGAGATTAAAGATAAGGAATTTATCGTTTTTGTAGGACCTTCTGGCTGCGGAAAAACTACCTCGTTGCGGATGGTTGCCGGTTTGGAAGAAATCTCCGAAGGTAATGTGTATATCGGCGATGCAATAGTCAACAATGTTGCTCCGAAAGATCGCGACATTGCTATGGTCTTCCAAAACTATGCCCTTTATCCGCACATGGATGTATATAATAATATGGCTTTTGGACTTAAATTGCGTAAATTCCCCAAGAGCGAAATTGATCGCCGCGTTAAAGAAGCCGCTACTATTCTTGGCATTGAAAACTTACTGGATCGGAAACCAAAAGCCCTCTCCGGCGGTCAAAGGCAGCGGGTGGCGTTGGGCCGCGCTATCGTTCGTGAACCGAAGGTATTCTTAATGGACGAACCTTTGTCAAACCTTGACGCTAAACTTCGTGTCCAAACCCGTGCCGAAATCAGCAAATTGCATAACCGTTTGCAAACCACCATTATTTATGTTACCCATGACCAAACCGAAGCTATGACCATGGGTGATCGGATTGTAGTTATGAAAGATGGACTAATTCAACAAGTCGGTACTCCGTTGGATATCTATGATAATCCTAACAATGTGTTTGTTGCCGGATTTATCGGGACTCCGCCGATGAACTTCATGGATGGCGTTATTAAGGAAGAAGGCGGAAAACTGATCGTCGATTGCAAATCATTCAAAGTAACCATTCCGGAAGGAAAATTCAAACATATCCGTCAATATCTTAATAAACAGGTTGTTTTCGGTATTCGGCCTGAAGCGATTATGGAACGGGAAACCATGCCCGGGGCATCCGATGCTGAAGTTATCACCGGTACAGTCGATGTTTACGAGTTGATCGGCGCTCAAGTTAACCTGTATATGTCAGTAGGCGAGCATACTTTTGTCGCCGAGGTTGATTCACATACCAAGGCTAGGGACGGAGTCAAGCATCAAGTTGTATTCAATAATGAAAAAGTCCACTTCTTTGATAAAGAGACTGAAAAGGCAATTTTATAAAAGAGTAAGGGCCTCAAAAATGAGGCCCTTTTTTTATATGTGAAAACCCCACGCTAGGCGTGGGGTTCAAAAAAGCTTACAGCGGTGAGGGTGATATAAAAACTCCTTTTGATATAATAAGCTGCGGTCTGCCAACAGCAACAAAGAAATCAAA
>JAEZJK010000027.1 GCA_023415835.1 Bacillota bacterium | reverse complement strand
CCACGGTTACCTTGGCCACCACTGTGGTCTCCAGATTCTCACCGGCAGCGGCCTTACAAAACGCCTCTACATGCTCCGGAGCCACTAAAACCGCCATCCGTTCCTGAGACTCGGAGATGGCAAGTTCAGTCCCGTCAAGGCCTTCGTATTTCTTCGGAACGGTGTCCAGATTAATCTCAAGCCCCGGAGCCAACTCCCCGATGGCCACCGAGACCCCGCCAGCCCCGAAGTCATTGCATTTTTTAATTATCCGGCTGATCTCCGGAACTCTGAATAAACGCTGAATCTTCCGCTCGGTGGGAGGATTGCCCTTCTGCACCTCCGACCCGCAAGTCTGGAGAGACTCCTCGGTATGCTCTTTGGAGGAACCGGTAGCCCCGCCGCAACCGTCTCTGCCGGTGCGGCCGCCCAAGAGAATAATGATATCCCCCGGTTGTTCCTTTTCCCGGACCACATTTTTCCGGGGCGCCGCCCCGATTACCGCGCCAATCTCCATCCGTTTTGCGATAAAATCAGGGTCGTAAACTTCAGCTACTTGACCGGTAGCGAGGCCGATTTGGTTGCCGTAAGAGCTAAAACCGGCCGCCGCTCCGGTAGTAATTTTACGCTGCGGTAATTTACCGGACAGGGTATCGTTGATTGGGACCCGCGGGTCGGCGCTCCCCGTCACCCGCATGGCGTGATAAACATAAGATCTTCCGGAAAGCGGGTCGCGGATGGCCCCTCCCAAACAGGTGGCGGCTCCCCCGAAAGGTTCAATCTCGGTGGGATGGTTATGAGTTTCGTTCTTGAACATTACCAGCCATTCCTCGGGTTCTCCGTTTACCATGGCTGTAACAGTGATGCTACAGGCGTTAATCTCGTCCGATTCTTCCAAATCGTTCAAGAGGCCCCGTTTCCGGAATTCCTTCATGGCGATGGTCGCCAGATTCATTAAGGTTATTTCCTGGGAAGCGTTGCCGGTATATTCCCGTGATTGCATATAACTCCGGTAAGCGTTCCGAATCGCTTCAGCATAGGGGCCGTCCTTGATCTCAATTGACTCGATTTTCGTCAAAAAAGTAGTATGCCGGCAGTGGTCCGACCAGTAAGTATCCAGCACCCGTATCTCAGTCAAAGTCGGATTACGCTTCTCGGTTTTGCGAAAGTATGTTTGACAGAAGGCTAGATCTTCCAGGGACATAGCTAGTCCCATCTTGTTACGAAGCGCTTCCAAATCTGATCCGCTCATTCCGATAAAACCATCAACTAGTGGGACATCGCCGGGAGAAGGAACTTCCATTGCCAAAGTCATTGGTATAGCCAAGGAAGCTTCGTGCGCTTCCAAAGGATTGATACAATAGTTTTTGATTCGCTGAAAATCAGGTTCCGTAATCATTCCCGACAGAATAATCAATTTGGCGGCCCGGACTTCCGGGCGCTCCCGGTGGGCCAGGATTTGAATGCATTGAGCCGCCGAATCGGCCCGCTGGTCGTATTGGCCCGGCAGGTATTCGATGGCTAGAACCCGATCCTCGGGATTGAAGTCCATTACTTCATCGACCACCGAATCCACCGGCGGCTCGGCGAAGATGATCTCCCGCCCTTCCCGGTATTCCTTATCGGAAATGCCTTCAATATCGTAACGGTTGATGATTCGTATCTTTTCTAAACCGCTAATGCCCAAGTTATCCTTTAAATCCCGGTACAGGCTCCGGGCTTCCACATCAAAGCCGGGTTTTTTCTCCACAAAAATCCGCCGGACATTGCTCATCTTAATCCTCCGCAGTTAGAATAGTTTTGTATCTAAAAATTATAACAGTTATATTATAATATGGGATTGTAGATTAGTAAAATTAATATTATTAATAGATTTTATTAGCTGTGGTAATTAAAAACGTATCTCCTTTATAAAGATACGTCCAGGGTGATCGCTGATTAAACGGATTCATGGATTACCCGAAATACCGGTTCATATACTTCAACCCTTACAAAATTTCTATTTTTCAATCTCCACATCCACATTAAAGTTCGGCCTCAAAAAACCATCGGGTTGATCGATGGAAATTTCAACAGTGATATTAGTTTCTCCGTTCTTCTGAAATGCCATATCGGCGATTCTGATTACTTTACCTTTGTATTTTCGTGAATTATCAGCCACCGGGATAATGGTCGCCTTCTTGCCCAATTTGACATCTTTAATGAATTCTTCGGCCACATCGGCTAAAACATAGAGGCTATCCAGGTTCATGATGCTCAATAGCTTCTGTTGATTCTCGCCCACGCCGACGGTATAACCGGCGGCGCAAGAAATTTCGTAGACCACCGCTTTGGAATAGTCGGAAACGATGGCATTCCCTTTTAAAAAACTTTGGTTCAATTTATTTTTCATCCGCTTCAAATCGTATTCCAAGACGGACACTCTTTCCGCTTGGACATTAATTCCATTGATTCCATGACCCTGTTCCAGGAAAACTTGAATATCGGTAACCGCTTTTTCTCTTTCTTTAACAAAATCACGGAAGTCATCCAATTCTTTTTCTGATATTACTCCCTCTTTATACAAATTTTCTTTACCGGCCAGCTGACGTCGGGCTTTATCATAGGCGTCAGACACGTCTTGAAGGTTTTTTTTCATTTTCAGCAACTCAAACCTGGCCAGGTTTAGTTCGTTCTCTTTATTCTTAATCATAGCCTGATAATCATCGATGTTTAAGTGGATCAACGGCTCGCTCAGAGTCACATTTTGACCGTCTTTCACTGGCACTGAAACAATCTGCGCCAGAAAATCCAGGTTGATATCCTTATAATCCCTGGCCTTGACAACTCCAAATGCTTCCACAGTTTTTGGGGCTTCCGCCTGAACGACTGATGCGGTCGGCTCTTTTTCAACCTCTCTTTTACAACCGCCGTTAAGAACCACCAAACCACATAGCATTAAAACTAGTATTATTCGTAAATTAAGTTTCATTTTCATCCCATACCTTTCCGTCCCGTACATGAATGATCCGATCGCCATAGGCTGCGGCTTCTTCAGAGTGAGTAACTTGAATAATGGTTTTACCGCGTTCCCGGTTGATCCGTTTCAATAATTTCATGATTTCGGTCCCAGTTTTACTATCAAGGTTACCGATTGGTTCATCCGCCAGAATTATATCCGGTTCATTAATCAAAGCCCTGGCGATTGCCACCCGTTGCTGCTGGCCGCCGGACAGCTCCCTGGGAGTATGGTGCCGACGATCAGTAAGCCCAACGTCTTCGAGGATTTGATCCAATTTGTTCTCTTCCCGCTTTAAATCTTTGCCATCCAGCAACACCGGTAACATTACATTCTCAGCCACATTTAAATTAGGGATCAGGTTGTAAAACTGAAACACAAATCCCAAGTCTCTCCGGCGGAGCAGGCTTTCTTCCTCATCTTGCATCTTTGCCAATTCCTTACCGTTAATCCTGATACTGCCCGAAGTAGGTTTATCCAGCCCTCCGATGAGATACAATAAAGTGCTTTTACCGGAACCGGAAGGCCCCATAATCGATACAAACTCGCCTTTTGCAATGGTAATTGTGATATCCTTTAAAACTTCAACTTCGACTTCGCCTAGTAAAAAGCTTTTCCAAACGTTCGCGGTTTCCACCGCCGGTCTGATCATTCCTGGCTTCACCTCTATTCATACTTAATTGCCTCGATAATATTCATTTGCGACGACTTTAAGCCGGGGCTGACGGAAGCCGCCACCGTTATCAAAATGCCGGCGCTAAAGGAAATTAGATATTCCTTTAGTGAATAATGAATTGGCACGACTTTATTGATGGCCTTTAATAAAAACGGTACTAGGGAAATTAACAATGTCCCGGTAAGTATCCCCGCGCTGCCGCCGATGATGCCTCCGGTTAAAGATTCGATCAGAATCATTTTTAAGGTTTGTTTTTTGCTCATTCCCACCGAGCGCATCATGGCTAGGGAACGCTTCCGCTCAATAAAACTGATCACTAAATTATTGAAAACGCCGAAGACGCCGATAATCAAGGTCATAATCGAAAAACCTTGCAAAATAACGAACATTTGCCGGTTGGCCTGTAAGTCCTCTTCGTTTATTTGGCGCATGGTCCGCACCCTGGGCCGGGTCTTTTTGAACCGCTTTTGAAGCTTCTCCGCCACCAGGTTAGGATCTTTGGAGGCCTGAAGGAAAAGGGTGCCATAATACTGCAGATTCATATCCAGTTTTAAAAATTTGCTTGAAACCAACGCATAGTTGCCGCCCCACATTAAGGAATCAAAAAAACCAATAACTTGATAGGTCCTTTTACCCCGGGCCAGATTCATGGTTAGTAAATCGCCCTTTTCAACCCCAAGTTTATCTTTTAGAATATAAGCGACCAGGACTTTACGGTCATTATCCAAGTCCCGCATTACTGTTTCCCGGTCACCCTCGATGTTCAGGTTCCAATAGTCGAGATGACGGTAAGGATTGATCCCATGGATCAAGCTAATTTTCTCCTTATAGCCATCAATCTCAATCTGGTTTGCCACGTAAACCCCATAGACTCCCTTAACCCCGTCGATACTGCGCAGGCCCGCCTCAAACCTGCGGTTGGCCTGATAATGCCAGATCCAGATGTCAAAGGTCCCGTCCTTGGAAAAGTTCGCTATTTCTTTGATCACGCTAAAATTGATGGTATTGATCAATAAGATGCTTGAAATACCAATCGCCAACAGGGAAATATTATTGAGAATGCTCTTGTTGTCGCGTAAATTTTTGGCCGCCAAAACGCCTTCATTACCCAACAAGGAACTATAGATTCTTTCGAATACTTTTAAAAACCCGGAGGTAATATAGGGGACCAAAAATACCGTCGCCGAGACCGTCGCCAGCATGGCAAAGACATTAATTATTAACGCCATTTCTTTTGGCGCGAAAAAAGGGGGAATAATCGCCGTCAACAAACAGAGAATCCCCGCCAACCACCTGAATGACCTTTTCCGTTCCGGCCTTTCCATAGTATTTAAGATAATATCCTTGACCGGAATTCGGGAGATCTTGACTATCGGTAAAAAAGAACCGATCAATGGCAAAACTAGCGCCAGAGCGAATGCGGCCCATAGATGCCAGGGGCTATATTGGACCGAACTTTTAACCCCGGAGAGCCAATTAGGGGTCATTACCACCGCCATTAATTTGAGAATTCCGATCCCCAATAAACAACCGAAAACACCGCCAATAAAACCATATAATAAGCTTTCGGCGAATAACACAATATCGGTGGTTCTGCGGGTAGCTCCGATACTCCTGAAGGTCCCGAGCACCGGCAATCTTTCCCTGGTAATGACTTTAAACGAGGAATAGATGATGAAGACGCTTATAAATAACACCAGGAATACCATGATTATAAAAGGAGTGGTGACTGATTCGGTCTGCCGTTTGATCTCAGCTTTAGAAAAGGGTTCTCTTACGGTATAACGTCGGTATTCCTTGCTCAGTAATCCGATAGTCTCTTGTATCCGGGAAAGGTCTTTTACTTTGAGATAAGCCAAGCTGATTTTTCCGGGGATTTCGGAGATTCGGGCCATGGTTGAGAGAGGCGCCACCGCCGTATTGGTGTGGCCGTCTTCTTGAAATAGGCCGTAGGGTTCAGCGATACCGACGATCCGGAAACGGTGTTTTACTTCCCTAAGTTCGATTTCAATATTGTCGCTGATTTTCAAACCGTTTTGCTCGGCCGTTTTAGCGCTGATGATGATTTTCTTGCCGATAAAGGGCTCTAGCTCCATCTTTTGTCTTAAGACAAACGGATTTAACCGGCTCAGTTCATCAAGGTTAAAACCTTTTAAATCAATCTCCACTGTTTCATGTTTGTTTTTATAAACGCCGCGCATTTCCACGGAACCAACCGCGTATTCCAAACGATCCGCGAATTGATCCGCATTGCCGGTTAAAAATGCCCAATCGGGGGAATGCTGGTTAGGATGAATCACTATGTCCGCCGTGCCGATGTATTTTTTGATCCGTTCCATGAAAGTCTTTTCGAGGGTTCCCGACAGGGAAATTGAAGCGAAGAACAAAGCGGTGGAAAGAGTAATCGCAAATAGAATTAGAAAGGTCCGAAACTTTTTCTCCCGGATATTCCGTAAGATAAATTTGATGATGATTCCCATGTTTCCTCTAAAAAAACATTATTTTAATCTAATTGTCCGGTTGTTAATTTATTACGAAAATTTTCCCGATTTGTTTCCAAGTTAAGGAATTATTTTTTAATGGGCTAAATCCCTTCCATGTCTGAAAAATTAACTTTTATTTAAGTAAATTATTTGTATTTGACCGGGCTGGTCGATGGTGTGACCCGCAAACGCCGTCTATGGATGGCGTTTGCTTTCCGATGTATACTGAAGCCCAATGACATTAGGTTATGATTCAAAAGATTAGAAATAAGATTGTTTGCCAAAAAAGCAACTCACCTTTCCTCTCTATAAAGGAGCAATCCTGAAAGCCGTGTCAATAGAGGGGAAAGGGTGATCAAGACGGGAATATGAAAGCTTGACTATCGTGCCCCTCTTTGCTGAACCAGTAAGCGAAACGGACATCAAAGTAGAGAGGGGCCGGTTGAAAGATAACGATTGGCAGCTAACAAACTTGGGGTGAGTTGATTTTAGACCATTAAATATATTTTACATATGTTATAAGCTTAGCCTTCTGGCATTGAGATGAATCCCGGCTACCGGATGAAAGCCCGTTGGACTGATTTTGGGCGAATGCTTCGACCCAAAACAAGGCTGGAGGCTCTTTCTTATATCATTACTTACCTAGTGCCATTCCTCATTTTAAATGTTACTACCTACACCAACCATTGCTCCCTCAAACTCACATAATCCCGCTCCCCGGTGATCAAATAATCCAGCAATTCGATACACATGATCTTCCCGGCCTTTTTCAGCCTTTGGGTGAGGAAAAAATCGTCCCGGCTGGGAGTCGGATCGCCTGAAGGATGGAAATGAAAGGCGATGATCGCTTTGGTGTTGTTCATTAGCGCCGCCATATATACTTGTCTGGGTCCAATATAAATTTTATCAATCGTGCCGGTCCCAATGATATGAATCCCGACGATATTATGCTTGCTATTGAGCGCGATGATTCCAAACTTCTCCGCCGGTTCGGACTTGAGATCGAGGAGACAGTTTCCTGTATGCTCATTGAGTAAAGGCAAAACTTCCTGATACGCATCACTGGCATGGGAAGGAAAAATTAAAAAAATGGAGAAATTAGATACATTCCTCAAAATTATAATATCATGAGGAAAAGTATGTAACCTAATTTTGTTTAGGAGGTAATGAAATGCCAGACAAAGGCACCAAAAAAAAAGTAGTCAAAGTGGGGGGCGGAGAAAGCTCAGCTAAAACTAAGGCAGATAAGACCCAACCCTTCGTCGTGACTGGCGAAAGCAAAGCCAAAGCCAAAACCTTCCGCTTATTGGCGATTGTTGCCTGGATTGTGGCTATCGGTTTTCAAGCCGGCGCCGTTTTTATGCTCCAAAAAGCGCCTATCAATACCACTTGGCTCATTGTGCTAATTGTAGCAGATCTGATCTTTGCCGTTATCGGCTCTCTGCTGTGGAAAAAAGCCAATCGGTTCGATCCCGCTTCGGAAAAAGAAAAGGTCAAATTTTTTATTCAGAACCAGTTGGGCGCGATCATTAGCATGATTGCTTTCTTGCCCTTGGTGATCCTGATCTTCACCAACAAAAATATGAAAGGTAATCAAAAGGCCATCCTTGGTTCAGTCGCTGCTGCAGCCTTAGTGATTGCCGGTATTGCGGGCGTTGATTTCAACCCCGCATCCATAGAGCAGTATGCCGAACAGACTGCGGAAGTCCAGACGTTGAATAATGGTGTAAACAACGTATATTGGACCAAATCGGGTTCCAGTTATCACATTTATTCGGACTGTTCCTATATTAACACTGATAGGACCAGTGAGATATTTGAAGGCACCGTTGCCAACGCAAGGGAATTGAAGAATATAACCGACCTATGTGATCGCTGTGAGAACAGAGCAATTAAAGCCAAGGAATCGGAAAGCCAATAAACTGAGCTTGTAATGTAATACTTATTCCATGTAATCAAATTGATTGAGATTTTGATAATTGAACAAAAAATTTAAGGGAGGAATTATCACGGAAGAGTTGTTGCCTTTAGTTTTACAGGCAGTCAGTGGAGTCATCGGCGGAAACGCTACTGGTGCGGCAATAAAAAAACAATCTCTTGGAAAAGCGGGCAATTCAATCATCGGATTGATAGGCGGTGTATTAGGGGGATTGTTGCTGAATTATTTGGGTAATGAGAACATTGATATTAGTAGCATTGTAGGAAACCTTGCCAACAGCGGCGCCGAGGCCGGTAGCGCGATTGAAAATATCGCCGGTGGCGGCATTGGCGGTGGCGTTTTAATGGCTATCGTGGGCATGTTAAAGAATAAACTTAAAAAATAAGCATGCTCCCGCAAAATATTTCGAAAATATTTGTTTAATAATCGAGATGTTACAAAATCCCGGCTTCTTAGCCAGGATTTTTGTGTTTTATGTAGTGAAAAAAATTGGTGTTTTATATCGTTGATACAAAATTTGAAGCTAGATGAGGTAATGGCACATGCAACTACAATTACATTTCAATTTCTTGCGTTTAATAATTTCTATTATTAAAATTAATGCATGAATATAGTTTATTAGTGAAACTTATTATAAAATGATTACAAAATCAAAACCATATCGAAGGTGTCTAAACAACATAACCCATAACAGATCCCTTTTTAAGGAGCTTAAAAAAATGGACGTCAACTTCGAACTTTATAAAATCTTCTACTACGCTGTCGTCAGCGGCGGTTTTTCCAAGGCAGCCGAAAAACTCTTCATTACCCAATCGGCAGTAAGCCAGGCCGTTAAAAACCTGGAAACAAAGCTTGGTACTACCCTCTTCTTCCGTCATAACCGCAATCTCAAACTGACTCCCCAAGGCGAAATGCTCTTCACCCATATCGAACAAGCTTATAATTTCATTAAAACCGGCGAACAGAAATTGACTGAAACTCAAAATCTTGATTCAGGCGAGATCCGGATTGGAGCCAGCGATACGGTCTGCAAATACTTTCTCCTGCCTTATCTTGAGAAATTTCACCGGCTTTACCCGAAAGTCAAGATTCAATTCATTAACCGGACCTCTCCCAAGATCCTAGAGAACTTGAAAAACGGGGCCATTGACTTCGGGATCGTCACCTTGCCTTTGAATGATAAAAAAGTAACCGTCCGGGAATTGACGGCGGTTACGGATACCTTTGTAGCGGCCCCGAAATACGCCGAACTGAAGGATCGCAAGGTAAAATTGGCGGAGTTGGCCGGTTACCCCCTCTTATTATTGGAAAAAGCCAGTTCGACCCGGCGTAATTTCGACGCTTTCTTAAATCAAAACCAAATCGCGCTGGTTCCGGAGATTGAGCTCGAAAGTGTTGATTTACTGGTGGAATTCGCCCGAATTGGGATGGGGGTCGCCCATGTACTGAGGGAAAGCGCTTTAGCAGCGATTGAATGTGAAGAGCTATTCGAAGTTGGCGTGGAAGAAAAAATACCCCAACGTGAGTTAGGGCTGGCGAATATGGCTCAAGTGCCGCTTTCCAAAGCGGCGGAGGTATTTGTGGAGATGCTTTAATTTAACCACGGAGATCACAAAGGTTAAGGAGATTTTTAAATCTAAGAATAATTTTCAATATCTTTATATTCTCTGTGGTAAATTTATTTCTTTCCCCATCACTTGGACTATTTGGGGGCTGCAAACCGTAGCATATTCCAAGACAATTTCGGCAAAACGACCGGTAATTGATTGGCCCTAACGCCGGAAACCTCTAATTTCCCCGGTTTTACTTTATTCGGTTCCGTGAAACTATTGGTTGCCCCAAGATCAGAACCGTTCAAGACCACATGTTCCAATGGCTGCACCGAACCGAACGACCGGAAATCCAAAGTGATCTCCACATCTTCTCCTAGATCGCAGTTTAAAATAAAAACACTAATTTCTTTCGTTTCTTCATTAAAAACCACCGCCGTTTGCAAGACTGGAACATCCCCGTATATTTTGGAATCATATTTAGGACATGTCAGTATCGGTTTTAATACCTCGCCTCTTCCATAAGCTGAAACCTGTTGGAAGGGATAGTAGGTTGTCTGTTTAATAACCGGTCCTCCGGGTTTAGTGTAAATCGGAGCGATGGCATTGACTAACTGGGCTAAACAAGCCATTTTTACCCGATCGGCATTATTTAGCAAAGTACAGATTAGTCCTCCGAAGGCTAGGGCGTCGGCCAGGTTATAGCTCTGTTCCAGCCGGGGCTTGGCAAAGTCCCAGGTATCATAGGTTTGATTTCGGTCCGCCCAGATGTTCCATTCGTCAAAAGACAACTTCATCGTCTTCCTACTGCGTTTTTTGGCCTTCACATAATCAGCCGTGGAAGCAATGGTGTGAATAAAATTATCCATATCAACAAATGACGCCAAAAAATCGCCTAAATTATCCGTATCGTCATGTCCGTAATAGCTATGGAGCGAAATGAAATCCACTTGATCGTATAAATACTCTAAAACAATCCGGTCCCACTCCGGAAAAGTAGGCATCCACGCGCCGGAACTACCGCAAGCCACTATTTCTATGTTTGGGTCAATCCAGCGCATGATTTTAGCCGTTTCCAAAGCTTTCTTCCCATAGTCGTCCGCTGTCAACCGACAGATCTGCCAGGGCCCGTCCATCTCGTTGCCCAAACACCAAACCTTGATGTTATGGGGCTGTTCATGTCCGTTTTTCCGGCGGAGATCGCTCCAATAGGTCCCGGAGGGATGGTTGCAGTATTCAACCAAATTACCGGCAGCAGCGGGGGTACCCGTCCCCATATTGACTGCTTCCATCACCTGAGAGCCGGCCTTGCGGCACCAATCGATAAACTCATCAATGCCAATTTCATTAGGTTCAATCGATTTCCAAGCCAAATCCAAACGTTTCATCCGTTCTTTAACCGGTCCGATCCCGTCGGTCCAATTGTACCCGGAAACGAAATTGCCTCCGGGGTAACGGATGATCGGGACCTTCAATCCCTTGACCAAATCCAAGACATCTTTACGGAATCCCTGTCCATCAGCGTTCGGATGTCCCGGTTCATAGATGCCGGTATAGACGGCCCGTCCCAGATGTTCGATGAATGAACCGAATAATCTAGGGTCCGTGGCTCCAATAATATAATCTTTGTCAATGATACACTTTGCTTGTTTCATATAAAGGCTCCCTTATGAACAGATGTTTTTCAGCCTTTTACAGCTCCCTCAACCATCCCTTGAATGATTAACTTGTTAAACCTTAAATAAATTACCACCATGGGCAGACTGACTAGAATCATCGCCGCGGCTTGGGCCGGATAGTTGGTGGAGTATTGGGTCCCGATTGTCGCTAAACCCACCGGCAATGTATAGTTCTCGGTTTGTTGCAACAGGACCAAGGGAAACAAAAATCCGTTCCAAGAACTTAGAAAGGTAAAAACACCAACCGTGGCCATAGCCGGTTTGGTCATGGGCAACATCACTCTGATAAAGACTCCCGCTTCGCTTGCGCCGTCAATCCGGGCCGCCTCCGCCAAAGAATCGGGAATATTCATAAAGAACCCCCGAAAAATATACATCGCTATCGGAATTCCAAAGGCGACACTAGGCCCGATTACCGAT
This sequence comes from Bacillota bacterium, assembly GCA_023415835.1. GTDB lineage: Bacteria > Bacillota > UBA4882 > UBA8346 > UBA8346 > JAAYHS01. Next base: position 40,910 of record JAEZJK010000027.1, on the reverse strand, counting down.
AAGTGGGTATTTACTATCCCCAATTGACTGGAGAGAATAAAAACCGGCATCAGCACCATATGAATAGGGATCATCAGCGCCCCTAAAATAATAATAGCCAATAGCCGGACAAAACGTGAAGAAAACTTGGCCACAACATAACCGGCCATAGATCCGAAAAGCAGGACCAACAACAAGGTAGTAAAGGCGATAATTCCGGAATTAAGAAACCATTGCCAAAAATATGGGGCAATTAAAATGTTTTTATAGTTTTCAAAATGCAATCCACCTGGCCAAGCCATTTTATAGTACTCTTCCAAAGTTTGAAAAGAAATAAACCCTACATAAAATAAAGGAACAAGGACAATTAGGGATAAAAGCGCTAAAAATAATTTGGCAAAGGTATTATTATTGATTTCTTTTTTCAAAGAATCCTTTTCCCGGTCATATTTGAATACCACCAATTCAGACTTCAACGGTATGACCTCCTTTAGCGGATTCGCGATGCCATAAATTCTGGATTAAAGTAGCGCACAAGGCGCAAATTAGAATAATTACGGCAATCGAACTGCCATAACCGAATTCCCTGGCCTGAAAAGCCCGGTTATACATATATGTCGCCAGGACATCCGTTTTATGAAATGGTCCGCCTCCCGTTAAGATCCAGATCAAGTCAAATAGCTGAAAGGAACCGACCAGACTAAGAATCAAAGTAACTCGGATAACTTCGGATATCATTGGTACGATAATCTTGCCGATCATTAGTAACCCTCCGGCGCCGTCAATTTTGGCGGCTTCCAAGATATCCACAGATAATGAGTTTAATCCCGCCGAATGGATCACACAATGGTAACCGAAATATACCCAAATTATAACCACCAAAATTGCGCCAATTGCGGTTTTAGGATCCGTCAGCCAAACCCGGGCCAAACCCGGCAATCTAATCATCTTTAAAAAGGTATTTGCGGTACCGTATTGGTAATCGTATATAAACCGCCATAACAAACCGATCATTACCATCGATAAAATATTGGGAATATAAAAAATCACTTTCCCCAATTCCGCCCATTTATTCTTGACAATATAAACGGCATAAGCGGTAATAAAAGATATAGGCAATTGAATTAACAAGGATACCGTTATTACCAATAAGTTATTTTTAAACGCGTTATAAAAATTCGGATCTTCGACCAAACGTAAATAATTTGCAAATCCAACCCAAGTCATTTCTTTGGATATACCGTTCCAGGAATTAAATGAATAATTAAACGTTGATATAATCGGCCAATAAGCGAAAGCCAAAATAAATAATAAAGCCGGACATATAAACAACGCGATAAACAACTTGCGACGCCAAGATGATACGCCTTTCGCATTCGCCATTGCGCATCCTCCTTTCTTAAGTGTTCCTGAATTAAATAACCTATGATTTAACTAAGAGGAGTGGTCGGGAATCGGCCACTCCTAGAAGGATTATGGGAATTTATCAAATTACTTAATACTTCTGGCTTTTTCCATTGCAGTCGCTACTTGTTGCGGCGTTTTAGCGCCGGCCAATATTTCTTGTAAGCCTTGTAATAAACTTTGAGTCATTGAGGCAGGTAGATCTTGGTCCCACCACAAAGTTAAAGAGCTGGCATTGGCTAAAACATCAGCGATCTTTTTCATTTGCGGAAGGGTGGCTTCATTCATATAAGGGCTTGCTAAAGGAGCTAAACTGCTGGATTTTTCAAAGCGCTCCGCCGCATTTTCCTTATTGCACATAAATCTCAATAACTTGATAGCAGCCTCGGGATTTTTACAGGATTTGTTGATGGAGTATCCATCAGCAGCGCCCATAATTGATTTCGGATCGCCTTTGCCGCCCTCCACTGTAGGATAAGTAAAGAGATCCCATTTATCAAAATCAACTTTATTTTCATCGGTAATAACCGTAAAGAGCCAATTTCCCATCGCCATCATGGCCGCTTTGTCCTGCATCATCAATTGGCATGAGTCGCCCCAGGTAAGGTTTAAGGCGTCGGGTGGGAAATAACCTTTTTTAACAAGGGTTTCCAACATTCCGAAAGCTTTTACAAAAGCCGGGTTATCAAAACGGGCTTTACCGGCTTTAGCGTCTTGATACAATTTTGCGCCCGCCGACCGGTCAGCCATATACATGAAGGCGTGTAAAATAGTCCAGGAATCTTTACCGCCGACGGAAAACGGAATAACGCCCTCTTTCTTCAGTTTCTCACAGACGGTCAACAGTTCCGACCAGGTCTTCGGAGGGGTTATACCGTATTTGGCAAACATTTTCTTGTTATACCAGACGGTATTAACAGTCGGGAAAAAAGGAATACCGTAAATTTTCCCATTAAGGGTATGGTTGGAGAACAAACCTTTGGATAAACCCCAGTAGTCTTTACCTACCGCTTTGGTCAGATCATAGAGTAAACCTTCACGGGAATAGATGGCTTGTGTTTCGCCGCCCCAATTGAAAAAGATATCCGGACCGGCCCCACCCAGCATGGCTACTTGTAATTTGGTTTTATAAGCTTCAATTTCGGTATAGTTATACTCGACCTTAATATTGGGATTTGCTTTTTCAAAAGCTCTGATTTGGTTAATTAGACACATTCCAAGCGAATCGGTCTCATTGGGTCTTTGGAGGCTCCAAAAGGTAAGTTTCACCGGCGCCGCCGCTCCGACAATACTCATTCCGGCAAGCAGGACAATGATGAGCAGAGCTCCAAAAGTCCAACCAAATTTCTTCATACTGTTATACCCTCCTTATTGTTTTTTTAAGAGAAAACCAATACGTTCCAGAACGTAATCTCTTGTACTAATTGTAACAATAAGGTTAACATGATCCTAGTGCTCAAAAATTGTCCTAAGATACCAAAATTTTGACCTCATTTTATGATAATCCAAAAGGCCGGGTAATAGTCTATTTACAACCAAATCCCTCATTCTTTTTGGTAAGCTTTTTCAATCATTGCCGCCGCTTGCTCGGGGTCGCATCTTCCGGCCAATAAATCCTGTAAGCTTTGGAGTAAACTTTGGGTAACCGGTTCCGGTAAATCTTGATCCCACCATTGAGTTAACGATGAAGCTTTGGTCAATAATTGGGCCATTTCTTTTATTTGGGGACGATCTTCTTCACCGATATACGGGGTTGACAGGGCCACCAACTTACCGGTAAGTTTGTAGCAGTCGGTTAGACTTTGCCGGCTTGCGAGGAATTTGAGGAACTTAATAGCTATTTGAGATTTTTCCGATTTCTTAATGGAAAAGCCGGCTACAGCTCCGACGATATTATGGGCCGATCCTTTACCGCCTCGCAAAACCGGGAAAGAAAAGAAGTCCCATTTATCAAAATCCCGGCGCATTTGATCGGTTAACCGCAAATATTCCCAATCGCCCATGAACATCATCAATGCTTTATTTTGAAGCAATAATTGCGAAGCTTCCATATAACTCAAGCTTAAAACTTGGTTGGGCAAAAAGCCTCGATCGGCCAATTGTTTTAAAAGTTGGAAAGCTTCTACAAATTCCGCCTTGGTAAAAGTGGTTTGACGGGCTTTGGCCATCCGGTATAATTCATTTCCGGCCAAACGGTCCACAAGGTACATATAAGGATAAAGAATAGTCCATGGTTCCCGGCCTCCCATCGCTACCGGGATGTATCCCTTGTTTTTGATTTGAGCGCAAAGAACCAGAAACTCATCCCAAGTTTGCGGTCTTTTCCAGCCATGCTTTTTAAATAGTTCTTTATTATACCAAACCACTTCCGCCGAAGGAAAGAAGGGCACTCCGTATATTTCGTTCCGGTAACTATGAGTAGCAAACATCCCCGGCGATAAACCCCATTTATCCTTGCCCAAGTCACGAGTCAAATCAGATAATAAACCCTCTCTGGAGAATATTAACTGGCTCTCCCCACCCCAATTAAATAAAATATCCGGACCATTCCCGCTAAACATGGCCACTTTAAGTTTGATTTTATAGGATTGGTTCTCCCAAAAGCTATGCTCCACTATGATTCCCGGATTAGCAGCCTCAAAACGCCTGATTTGCCGTTCCAACCAATCGCCGGTTACATCTAATCCCGGTTGATTGATGGACCAGATCGTAATCCGTGTCGGTGATTGTTTGGCTATAACGGGAAGGGCAATTACCATAAAACAGAGTAAACACAGGATAAATCGAAAGGGCGGATTAAATCGGACATTCAAATTAACCATCTCTTTCCCCCTAACTATACTTATTGGTCTAATCGCTTTTGACCCTATACTTCTATCCTTCTTGGCCCGGTGAACTCCTACGGTAATCGGCAGGTGTCATACCTACCATATCGCGAAATACTTTGCCAAAATAACGGCTGTTCCAAAAACCAACTTTAGAAGCGATTTCATAAATATGGTCATCTGTAAAACGCAGCAATTCCTTGGCTCGTTCGATTCGTAACTGTTGCAAATAACTGCAAAAATGTTTTCCGGCATATTCTGGAAAAATCCTACTGAGATAACTTTTACTAACGCCTACATGAGCGGCGACTTCTTCTAAGGTAAGGTCCCTGGTGAAATTGGATTGAATATAGACTAATGCTTTTCGAATAGTCTCTGTCTGACGATACAAACGTAATAAATTGGCTTCCCGGGCTTCCCTAAAATATCCAGGCAATTCATGAAAAGCGCAAAATCTTGAAGATGCGCTTGTGGTGAGTTTTTCCGGAAAGTCTAAAGCTAGCTGATGGGCAATCCTTTCTAAGCTTTCCGCCATTTCCGGTTTGAGCTTTTCCCGGCTCTGACTGGTAATAACCACATAATTGCCTTGCTTGATTTCAATGAGATTCCATTCCCAATATAACTTGACTTTAGCTTCAAGGTTCTTACGAAAGGTTGTTTGATTGTCTTCCGTACTATCGATACCATTTGAAACATGAATAAATATTAACCCATAACAATTGTCTTTTATATCAATTCCCAATTGTTCCGCTTGTAGTTCAAGCTCTTTCTCGTCTAAAGCCCTTGTCAAGGTATCCCGCCAAAAGGCTTCCGTCGCTATTTGATGAAATTGCGCCAAATTAATGATTGTTTTTTCCTGCTTCTCCCGAGTAAAACGACGATTCTCTAAAATATCACCAACGCGTTTTAATAAAGCTCCGGCTGTTTCCGGGGCGGCCTCCGCTTTAATCAAATAATCTACTGCTCCTAAACGGAGCGCTTCCCGGACAAATTGAAAGTCATTATACGCGCTAACAACCGCTATCACAATTTGGGGATGGTGTTGCCCTATCCAAGCAATCAATTCCAGACCGTCCGTTTCCGGCATTCGGATATCGGTAATCACAAAATCGGGCCTGGTAGTATTAATGAGATCCAATGCCGCCCGGGCGTCTTCAGCTTCGCCGACAAAATCAAAACCAAATTGTCTCCAAGGAAATAGAGCTGTTAATTCGGCCCTTACAAATTCCTCATCATCAACCAGAATTACGCGCCACATTATTGTTTCTCCTCTTTGATTCCAATTTTGCAGCCTCCGATTCGACGGCAAATAGGAATGGAATATGTATTGAAACGGTTGTTCCTTCACCTTCCAAACTTTTAATCACCAGACCGTAATCAGGCCCAAAACTAAGTTTCAAACGTTCATCGACATTACATACTCCAACCCCGGATCGGTTTTGCTTCATGTCCCAGATCGAGTCCAAATGTTCCCGAGACATTCCCACACCGTTATCAATAACCTTAATAACCACCTGATCATTCTCACGTATGGCCAAAACCCGGATCTTGCCGCCTTGTGACTTTAATCCGTGTTGCACACTATTTTCCACAAGCGGTTGCAATACTAACCGAATTGTTAAACAATCCCGCAATTCGGCAGGTAGTTCCATTTCCAGAGCAAACTTACCCGGATAGCGAATATTCATTAAATAGATGTAATGATGAATATGTTCAAATTCATCGGCTAATGTTACATAATCGCTTTCTTTGCCAATAGTTAAGTAAAGAAGCCGTTTTAAAGAACGCAATGCATCGGCCACTTCGCTGGGTGGGCGTTTGACGGTCATTCCGGCCATCGCCGAAAGTGTATTAAAGAGAAAATGGGGTGTTATTTGGTGTTGAAGAGCTTTAATGACTGCGTTTTTACGAGCGCTTTCTTCTGCAACTAAATGTCTGGTAAGGAGATTTACTTCGCTAAGCATTAAGTTAAATGCCCGTCCCAAAGTCCTAATTTCCAGTGGGCCTCTTTCGGGAGCCTGGACGTTGAAATCGCCTTCTTCCACCAAACGCATGGCTTTACGAAGTTTATTGACGGGTTTGGTCACCAAAAAAGAGATTAATGTAGCAAAAAAAACCGCCACAAAAATACAAATAACGCCAATTGAAACAATGTAATCATAGATTTGTTCCAATCCGGCATATAAAAGTTTGGTTGGCGCTGAAATATATACTTCCCAAGGCGTCCAAGGAACAGCTGCGGCAATTATTAGATACTTTTTCCCAGCGATTGTTTTTTCAACCGCTTCCGTATTTCGAAGCCGGCCTGTCAACTCATGGTAGGCCCCCTTAAGCACCGGATCGGATGGTACGATCCAAGGGAAGACAACTTGTTGATCCGGGCCAAAAACAATCACATCGCTTTGATAACGGCCTAAATTACTTTCGCGTAATGTAATATTAGTCATGATCGACTCGACAATGCGGTAATCCATATGTAAAATAATCCAGCCGCTTTGCGGTTGCCCCGGCAGGCTGATGATTCGGGCCGTTAATTCCAGTAACCGACCGGGAGTTCTTAAGTCACTAGTTTGATAATAGGGAGAAAAAAGCAACTGCCATGTTTTGGACTTTTTCGAAGAGATTTCAGGAATTAAGTCATTTCGGGTTGGTTGTAAATTATAAGTTGTCGCTAAATTTCCGGATGAATCGATCACAATTAATTCTGCGCCCGGTAATAAAGATACTCGATATTGCAGGAGTAAATCATGAAGACCGCGCCGGGCTGTTTCTTTTACCTGGGGTTTATTCGATGACAAATCATGTAAAAGCGGGGCCAATCTTCGATCCAAGATTAATGAATCAACAGTGGTTTCAGCATTATCAATCACACTACCCAGCCGGTACGCCGCTTGCTCCAACATCTTTCCGCCAAATCGTATAGTATGATTGATAATAACATTTTGGGCAATTTTGATTGAGGTAATTCCAATAGTGGCCACAATCCCAACGACTAAAAAAATCATAGAAACAGACAACTGTTTATGTAATGTAGCAGTAAATAGCCGGTGCAGTTTCATCGTAAAACTCCCTCAAAAAAGAGTTTATCGGTTTAAATACAAATTGTCCCATAAAATTGTTTATAATATATTAATCCATTTGACAGTATAATTAAGAGTATTTCCGACATCAGTAGTTATCACATTATTTACAAATTCATTTCCATCCCCTAAACTATGAGTTTCAAATTTATGAAATTTACTATTTAGCTTAAACGTGTCGAATTGGGCATATTTTTAACGGAATTTGCCGGTTAAGACGGTAAAAGCCCGGCCTCCCAAGGCCGGGCTTTTAAATCACTTATAGTAATTACTAATTTTAACAAACCAAACACCACTTTAAACATTCTATCAACTTTTGGCATATTTCGCTGCTGAAAAGTAAATTCCTGCAAAAACCAAGAAGAAAAAATTCAAGAATACTTGTAATAAATTTCTACTTATTTATTATTAACCACAGAATACACAGAGGTCGCGAAGACATTAAACCATACCATTAGTTATTCCTTTGTGTTCTCCGTGTCCTCTGTAGTATAAGTTTTTTGAGTTTTTCTACATCCGGAAAATTTTGAGTATAGTTATTTCATCGAAATATTCCCGGACAGTTTTAATAATTACGACTTATACCTAATATTTACTTTAATCCTATTTTTGCCCCTTATTCACCAGCTCAATTTCTAATCCGTATTTTTCCTGCTCCGATTGGGGCGTAACTAATTTTAACCGGTAGGTATTGTCTTTTTTGGCTGACCAAGAATCGGTTAACCGGACCACCTGACCGAACTGGTAGGTTTTATTGGTGTAATCGCTCCAAACTACGTCTGCATCGGAAAATTCGCCGTCTAAATCCCAATCAAGGACATAAAATCGAATCGTTTGGTCACCGATGATCCGTTTTCCGGTCAAGCATTGCCGAAAACCGATCTTAATCGAGGATGAGCCATCTACCGAAAGAGTGTCATATTTATACTCGCCGTCTTCCTCAATATATTTTCCTGCTTTATCCACAGCTCTAGTTGCCTCAGACTTTATTTTATAGCTAATTTCTATTATACAGTCGGATTGGGAAGCTTCTTCCCGAAAATACTGAACAAATTCACCTTTTCGTTCCAAATTTCTCGTTTTAAAGTTGGTCTTAGGTTCATCAATCGTGCTATCCCAATCATCTCCACTCTCGGAATCCTTAGCAATTATCGTTTCTACCTTTTCTTTGCCATTAAAGTTATAGACCAAGACCTGGTAAGCGCCATAAACCGTAAAACGATCAGTCTTTAATAGAACATCCAAAATATCATGCCCGGTCGATATTCGGTCCGTCTTAAACTTGGCCACGATTATGTAATCTCTTTTTCCAATGGTAATTGCTTTTTGAAGCTCCAAATCTTTTTGATATTCGCCCAACCGGTTATCTGGGTCTACCTTGACCGGCCTTACTTTAGCCGAAGCAATCTCCCGGTAGGCCCACCCGTTTGTATCTTGATCCAGCTCAATCCGGCCCGAAAAATTAATCTTCCCTAGTTTATCGGTACAACCCGAAATCATGAATGTTAATAACAGCAATCCCAATAAGATCGATTTGTTTCTCATGCTTCACCCTCCTAAAGAGACGTTCAATATATTATCAATTCGACATATCCTAGGAATATCCTATTGCCGGTCCAGGCCTTCTTCATCTTCAAATTCACATATGTAGAGTACTAGCTGATGTGGACGGCTTTTTTGAATATTGATTATATAACTAAAAATTGACCCTTGAAGGCCTTAAACAATAGTTGAATTGTTCCGATAATGTAACAGAAAGATCTTCCTATTAGATGCAAGTTTTTCTGAAAAAAACCAATTATAAGAAATAACCTTTAAAAAACCGTTATTTTAGCGCTACCCAGAAAATGCTACCGATGCTTGTCGATCCACGTCAATCCAATTTTCATAATTTTACGTGGGTCAAGGGAAGCAAGATGGACAATTATCTAAACTGAGGTGATTATAATGGCCAAAAAAATTGGTGTCTTGACCGGCGGTGGAGATTGCCCTGGCCTAAACGCCGTTTTAAGGGCAGTAGTCAAAACGGCTGTCGGAAAATACGGAATTGAGGTAATCGGTTTTCGCGACGGTTACCGCGGGCTGGTCGAAAATGATTTTATCAAGTTAAAACGCTCCAATGTGTCTGGTATTTTAGGCCGAGGCGGAACCATTCTGGGTTCTTCCAATCGTGACAACCCGTTCAATTTTAAACTTGAAAAGGACGGCCAGGTTACCTACGCCGACATGTCGGAACAGGTTATCAGCAATGTAGCCGGACATGGTATTGATTGTATGGTTATCATCGGTGGCGACGGTACCTTGGCCAGCGCCCGGGACTTTACCAATAGAGGGATGCATGTAATCGGGGTCCCCAAAACCATTGACAACGATCTTTGTGCCACCGATACCACTTTCGGTTTCATGACTGCTGTCAATACCGCCACAGATGCCATTGATAAACTGCATACCACCGCAGAGTCTCACCACCGGATTATGATTCTGGAAGTAATGGGTAGATATGCGGGATGGATCGCCCTGGAATCAGGGATCGCCGGCGGGGCCGACGTGATTTTGATCCCGGAAATACCTTACCAAATTAAAAAAGTAGCTCAAAAAATCAATGAACGAAAAAACGCCGGCAAAAGCTTTAGTATTATTGTGGTGGCCGAGGGGGCCAAACCTGAGGGCGGGAAGATGGTTATCGGTAAAACGGTAGCCGACAGCCCTGACCCGATCCGTTTAGGCGGTATCGGCAATTATGTTGCGGAACAACTCGAGTCTTTGACCTGTTTGGAAACCAGGGTTACCGTCCTCGGCCATGTGCAACGCGGCGGTTCTCCGTCACCTTATGACCGGATTCTATCCACCCGTTACGGAGTGGCGGCAGTAGAATTAGTTCAAGCAGAAAAATTCGGGATGATGGCCAGCCTCCAGGGGGATCAAATTACCGCAGTCCCCATTGAAAAGGCGGTTGGAAAATTAAAAACAGTAGCGCCCGACAGTGAACTGGTTAGAGCCGCCAAAAGCATCGGGGTTGAATTTGGGGACTAAAACTAACTAACTACATCTCGGTTGGAGGATGAAATGGATAAACTATTTCCCACCTTATTATTTGCTGCAATAGGAGGGATTTTAGGGGATAAGATCAAACTTCCGGCAGGAGCCCTAATTGGAGCAATGGTTGCGGTTGGCGCGTATAATATTTTTGGCAACCAAGCTTATATGCCTCCTCAATTCAGATTGGGAATCCAAATATTGGCTGGAGCAATGATCGGGCTTCAGATAAACCAGGAAACTCTTTCCGGGTTAAAAATGTTACTAGTCCCGGCCCTAATTATGATTGTGTCGGTAATGGCAATTTGTTTTACAGCCGGTTTCCTGATGTACAAATTTACCGGGCTTGATTTGACTACCGCCCTTTTTGCCAGCGCTCCCGGAGGTATGACCGAAATGAGCTTAGCCGCAGATTCGTTAGGAGCAAATGCTCCTCAAGTAGCCTTGTTGCAACTAATCCGTTTGCTGTCGGTCATAATTATCCTGCCGTTTTTGGTCAGGTTTATTTTGGGAATTACCAAATAACATCCTCCGGGACCTTTTTGTTAGGCTCCGGCAATCCCTTTCACAGCCTCATACAAAATCCTAGTCCCTTGCCCCAGGTTTTCTATTGAAATCCGCTCATCAATTCCGTGCATCCGTTGGAGTTCAGTTTCCGAGAGAATAATCGGGAAAAAGCCGTAAGCCGTGACGCCCCGTTTCCGAAAATACCTCGAATCCGTGCCTCCGGGGGAAAGATAGGGAACGGTAACGGCCATTGGGTTGATCGCTTGGACCGTTTTCCGGATTATCGAAAACAACTCCGTATTTACCGGGGATTCGGTTGGCTCGGCTGTTTGGATTAATTCCCATTCGACCGAGGAGTCGTTAACTATGTCCTTTAATTTTGCTAAAAACCTTTCCGGGGTCTCTCCCGGCACCAAACGGCAGTCAAGGGTAGCCTCACAAATTTCCGGGAGGACATTGGTTTTCTCACCTGCCCGAATAATTGTCGGTGAGATGGTATTATAGAACATTGCTTGTACTGAACGCTCATTTTTAAAATATCGGCTGGCGAATAATTGCAGGCTGACATCTAGGTTCGCCGAGCCTTTCGTTAAACGAAGCCCCCTAGCTCTCGCCATTTCCAGTAAAAAATTCCGAGTGGTCTCGGATAAAGAAATTGCCGGTTTATAACGGCCGATCCGGTTCAAGAGCACAGCCATTCTCACTATTGCGTTATCCTTGGATGGCATTGAGGCATGCCCCGGGCTGCCGTGTACTTTCATTTTAACCCATAATACGCCCTTTTCACCATTTTGACAGGCATAAATCGGGACGCTATTGTCAATTTTGCCTTCCCCGCCTTCGTTAATGATATATTCCGCTTCCGCTAAACCGGGAATATCCTGCTTCAACAACCATTCTACCCCTTGTTGAGAGCCGGCTTCTTCATCGGCCGCCGCTATCAAAATTATCTCCCGCCCCGGGATTTCCCCGCTCCGCTTTAACAAAATTAGGGTGATGGCTTCCATAGCTAACATACCCTTCATATCGATAGCGCCGCGTCCCCAAATATAACCATCGGCAATCTCGGCAGCGAAGGGATGATGGCTCCATTGAGCCGGGTTTGCGGCTACCACGTCTAAATGGGCCATTAAAACTAACGGCCTGGCTTTACCGTTCCCCGGGATCCGGGCCACCAAGCTCCCACGTCCAGGCGCCGCTTCATAAATGGTTGAGTTTACCCCTTCCCGTTCCAATAGATCCTGAAGGAATTTAGCCGCCTCCAACTCATTACCCGGCGGATTGGTAGTATTTATTTTAATCAGATTTACCAGTAACTGCTTAACCTCTTCATTGACTATCCCCCAATTAATCATCGGCACAATAAACCCTCCGTTTGTGATTTATTATTATTAGCGCCCACGCCCTGACATAAAAATCAGGCACAATAGGCTCCTAAGGCTAACTTTGCTATACTCTTGCCTATTGCCTCTTACCCATGCCTAATTTTTTAATTGCTCAGGAGATTAACAAATGCTCTTACATATTCTCTTTTTATTCTTCCCCATTAATCTCCCGTTCCATTGTTTCTAAAAAATTAATCATTGTTTCGTTTCGTTTCGCGGCCAGGTTACGTGCGGCATTAGTATAAAGGGAGTCTTTTAGGTGACGGAATTTAAGGTGCCATTCCCTTTGAAGCGAGTCGTCCTCCGGGCGGTTGCTGTTAAAATCGGTTTTTTCCCATTCATCACGGGACATATATACTGTTCCACCCCGTTCACCCAGCCACAGGTAAGCCCGGGCAATTCCAACCGCCCCTAAAGAGTCTAGTTTGTCGGCGTCAAACAAGCATTTACCCTCTATAGTCCGGGGCGGGTTTTGATCACGGTAACGGTGGGTGGCGATGCATTCGCAGACCGCCCCGATAATTTCGGGGCTTTCTCCTTGGGCTTCTAAAATCAGCTTGGTTTGGATGGCGCTTGCTTCGGCATGACAAACCTCGCCACCGCTTTGAGCCTCCGCATCACGAGCCAAGTCATGAAAAAGCGCCGCTAATCCCAAGATCCATAAATTTGCCCCTTCACTTTTCCCGATCTTTAAAGCTAAAGAAAAAACCCTTTCAATATGTGAAAAGTCATGTGCCGATCCGATCCGGTATAAACCCTTAGCCAAATCATAGTATCGCTGAAGTACTGGAGGAACCCGCATTAAACCTCCTTGATTACTGATATAATGTCCAAGCCGAAACAATCAACTAATGAAAATAGGCTTCGAATGGTTAGCTTTGCTATACTCACGCCTATTTCTATTGCCTCTTGCCCGAATTAGTTATTTCCACAGTTAATAATAATTACCTTCAAAAATAATCTTTTTTAGGGTTAAGGTTTATTGGATGGGTTTTTCTGAAACACTCCCCCAGCACCGAAATATAGGTTAGGCACTTCACCCATGATAATCGCTTCCGCTAAGGGCACATCAGTATTTATCGTTATCTCCTCTTTCACCAAAGGCACCACCATTTTGATGGTTGTCTTTATTCTAATAAAAATTTTATGCCTGACTTGATTGATCCCGGCTGAATCAAATTGGTCCTTAATTGAGCTCTCAACCACTCCAACTGGTATTATTTTGATTGGCAAGAGTGGTCCGTAACTTGCCAAAGTTTTGAAACCTAATATTTGGCCCAGTGGTATCCGTACCGTCTCTGGCGGGAGCTCTTTTAGATATTGTTGCACGGTTAAAGTGGTTGTAGCGGCAATCCGGTTTATCGCTCCGGTTTTAGGTTGCAGATAAGCGACTCTACCATCGCCGGTCAATTGAAGTTCAACCAATTCGCCATATTCTAGCTCTGGTACGATTTTAGTTTTGATAATACTATGAATACTTTCAGTTGCGATTTGCTTCCCCCTGACGCCGGCCAATTCATTTAGGCTGGGCCTGAGCAGGCAATCCATCACCCAATAGCTTGACAATGTTGTTAGGAATAGGCCGCCGACTGTAATTAATGATAATATCAAACGCCGTTTATAGGGCGGCGTCCTAAAAACAACCAATCTTTTCTTTAATGTAAACCTCATTAGACATCGCCTCAGAGAATCTTATGTTTTTTGAAGCGAAGATATTATCAGTTTATCATTGATTGTTTTCGTCGATAATCGAGATAGATAGTGTTGCATGGATCTATTAATTATTTTAAATCGTTGGATGGCGTATTATGGATTGTTAATGTTAATTATCCCCTTTCGAATGTTTTTTTGTTTATGGTATAATTGATATTAAGTTTAAAGACGCAACTTATATCGTCGAATTTTAACTTGAAACGAAAAGTCTAAAAGCCCCTACAGGAGGATAAGTCATGCCCATTTATAAAAGCCTTAAGGAGCTGTTCAGTAACGATCGGTTTAAAAATACCGACTTTACCAAATACCTGATTATTTTTGGGACAGCTTTATTCGGCGTATTGCTAGGATTTATCTTGGTTTTATTGATCGGGACCAACCGGAATTTGGTGGTATTGCCATCTTCCAAGCAAGCAACCATTTTCTATGATCTTAACAAAAAAGAGTTTACCCGGATATTCAGGGAAAACCGGCTGGAAGTCCCCTTACATAAAATCCCGGATTTTATGAAGAAAGCAATCATTAATACTGAAGACAACCGGTTTTATGAACACTCGGGGATTGATTTAAAAGCAATTGCCCGGGCCTTTTGGGTTGATATCAAAGGCGGCGGCTATATTGAAGGCGGTAGCACCATTACCCAACAGCTAGCCAGAAACGTGATGCTTTCCCATAAAAAAGCTTTTACCCGTAAGGTTCAGGAGGCCTTTTTAGCGATTAGTATTGAACGGAATTACACGAAAGATGAAATTCTAGAACGATACCTTAACCAAATCTATTTTGGGCATGGCTCTTACGGGGTCGAATCCGCTTCCAGGTTTTTCTTCGGTAAAAGCGTTACCGATCTGGAGCCGCATCAATTGGCCCTGCTCGCCGGACTCCCTAAAAATCCTAATGGATATTCGCCATACACCCGTCCCAAAGAAGCTTTACAACGAAGAGCCACTGTTCTCGAACAAATGGCGAAATATGGCTCGATTACTCCGGAAGAAGCTAACCTATATAATCAAAAACCACTCGATATTGTCCCATTGGCCCCGGGCGGGAGACGGGCCGCTTATTTCGTGGATTATATCATTCAAAGCCTGAAAAAGATCCTAACTGAAGAAGAGATTTATACCGGAGGTTATCGGATATACACTACTCTTGATCCAGCCATCCAACAAGCAGCCGAAGAGGCCAGCGCTACTCTAACCGGAGGCGAACCGGATTCCAAGGGTGTAATCCAGCCTCAACTTTCTTTATTGGCGGTTGACCCGCGTAATGGTTATATCAAGGCGATGATTGGCGGCAGGGACTTTGCCAACACCCAGCTTAATCGTTCAGTCGCCGCCCACCGGCAATGTGGTTCGACGATTAAACCTTTTGTTTATGTGGCAGCCATTGATAGCCGTCTTTATACGCCGGGTTCGATCTTAAAGGATGAAGAAATTAAATTTCCCACTCCCCAAGGGGAATGGGCGCCTCAAAACTATGACCGTATTTTTCGGGGCGATATTCCCTTACGCCGTGCTCTAGAGGAATCGGTAAATATCGTCGCCGTCAAACTGGTGGAGAGCCTCGGCCCCAGTAAAGTAATTAAGTACGCTAAACAAATGGGATTAAAAAATTTAGTAGTCAGCGGCGAGCCTAATGACCTAAATTTTTCCTCCCTCGCCCTGGGAGGATTGACCAAGGGAGTTACTCCCATTGAACTTACCGCGGCCTATACGCCCCTGGCCAACCAGGGTGTCTATGTTCAACCCATCGCTGTCCTAGAAGTGAGAGATCCGAACGGGAACAAAATCTTCGAAGACCATCCCCGTAAAAAGATAGCCCTTTCGGAAAATACCGCTTATTTGGTTACGGACATGCTCCGTGGGGTGATTATGCGCGGCACCGGCCGGGGAGCGATGATTGACCGTCCGGCAGCCGGTAAAACCGGGACAAGCAGTGACAACACCAACGCTTGGTTTGTCGGTTATACGCCGGATCTGCTAGCTTCCGTCTGGATCGGCAATGACGCCCAAAAAATCCCCACTAAAATCGATGGCAATTTTATTGGAAGCGGTATGGCAGCCAATATCTGGGGAACCTTTATGCGGAAGGCTCTTGCCAAAACCCCGCCTTCCGATTTCCCGGTACCGTCCGGGATTGTTTCCGGTATTGAGATCTGTTCCCATAGCGGTTCCTTAGCTACGGTCTATTGTCCGGATATCACTTATGAAACCTATTTGGCGGGGACCGAACCGACCGAAAGCTGCATTTTACACCAACCTTCAGCAGCTTTGCCGAATTACGGGCCTGATCAGAATCTTCCTGACAAAAATCCCGATCCGGATAGTATGAATCAACCGCAATCAAACCAAAACCCGCCGCCTCCGTCCGGCAAGAAAAAACGGCAGGTGATCGTAAGAATCTGTTCCGAAAGCGGTATGCTGTCTACAGCCAACTGTCCGGATAGCCAAGTGATTACGGAGATCTTTACCGAGGGCGAGGAGCCGAAGGAGAAGTGTAATGTGCATAAGGAGAATTGAGGTTTTCTCTTTCAGTAGTATTCCTGAGTTAGGAATCGTGAGACAGTATAAAAATCTATCAATGTGATTTAAAGTATTAGATTTTTGACAAATAAGAGACCTACCGTTGTTTGGTAGGTCTCTTTAGCTTTATCATTAATAAGTCCCTCAAACTTTTCTTGCGGTTTCTGTCCGCTCTAACCATCATACTTGTTTCTCCCGCCATCGGGAGAAATAAAAGCCTTGACAAAGTCACCCAAAGTCAACTACCTTTTCAGCTCCACCACCGTCGCCCCCAGCCCGCCTTCGTTCTGTTCGGCGAAGGCAAAGGATTTAACAACCGGGTTTCCCTTCAAGTATTGCTGCACAGCTTGCCTTAGCGCGCCGGTGCCTTTACCGTGGATTACCCGGAACCTGTTTAATCCGGCGAAGATCGCTTGGTCGAGATATTTTTCCAGTTGGTAAAGGCCTTCGTCGACCGTCATTCCCCTAAGGCTAATCTCGGCGGTAATCTTCTGGGCCGCTTCCAATCCGGTTTCGCCGGACTTCCGGGGCGGCCGGGCCAGTTTTACTTTTTCCTCGGCCACCGGTTCCAGATCGCTAAAGGACAGGTTGGCCTTGATAATCCCCATCTGGACCAGGGCATCCTCGGCGCCGATCTCCAAAACCACACCGGTTTGGTTTAAGGAATGGGACTTGACCCGCATCCCAACCTTTAGGTCTTCTGCGTTAATATTGCTTTCGGGTTTCGGGACCGCTGTCTTTTCTTCTAAACGCTCCAATTCAACCCCAATCTTCTGCCGGGCGGTGTTGACGATCCCCGCCAACTCACCCGCAGGGGATTCCCTCAACTTACGCAAGAGATTTTCACTCTCCCGCCTGGCCTCTAACAAAACTTCCCGCGCTTCATGGCGAGCCTGGCGCAACAGCTCCTCTTTCTCCCGTTTGAGCTTGGCCAACTCTTCTTCATATTGCCGGCGGTCCTTTTCAGTCTTTAAACGGTCCGCCTCGATCGCCATCCGGTCTTCCCTGGCCTTCCTCCGGTCGGTTTCAAGCTGTCTTAACATATCTTCAACTTTGGCTTCTTCCGCTGAAATATAACTGCGGGCGTTTTTAACCAAAAATTCAGGCAAGCCCAATTTTAAGGCGATCTCAAAAGCCTGACTGCTCCCTGGCAAACCGGTAAGCAAATGATAAGTCGGCTGTAAGGTCTCAATATCGAATTCCACCGCGGCGTTACAAATACCATCCGTTTTATAAGCGAATACTTTCAACTCGCTGTAATGGGTGGTTGCTACCGTCCTTACTCCCAACTGGTGCAGATGGGTCAGAATACTCATCGCCAAGGCGGCGCCCTCGGCCGGATCGGTTCCCGCCCCTAGCTCGTCGAGAAGGACCAAACAATCGGGACCTTCAGCCCCATCGATTATTTTAACGATTTGGGTCAAATGGGACGAAAAGGTTGATAAACTCTGTTCGATACTCTGCTCGTCGCCGATATCGCAAAAAACTTTCTTAAAAATCGCAATCTTGGATCCGGAATCGGCCGGGATATGCAAACCCGACTGGGCCATCAAGGTCAACAGGCCAACGGTTTTTAAGGTAACAGTCTTACCACCGGTATTGGGTCCGGTAATCACCAACGTATGATAAGCTTCACCCAAGGAAACGGTGATTGGGACGACTTTCCCGGTCAATAACGGATGTTTCGCGTTATATAATTGGATCTCGCCCTCGGAATTTAACACCGGTTCTGTCCCATGAATAGCCAGGCTAAACCGCCCTTTAGCAAAAGCCAAATCTAGCCGGGTCAAAATGTTAAGCGCCGTAGTCAGTTGAGCGGCGATCTCCTTGACCCTGCCGGAAAGTTCTTTCAAAATCCGGTTGATTTCCTCAACGGTTTCGGCTTCGATGATCCGTAACTGATTATTCAATTCCACTACAGCCAGGGGTTCGATAAAAAGGGTTGCCCCGCTGGAAGACTGGTCATGGACGATCCCCGGAAATAGCGACCGGTACTCTTGCTTGACCGGGATCACATATCGATCGTTCCGGAGCGAAACGATTGAATCCTGGAGGTATTTGGAGTTTTCCGAGGACTTAACCATTGAATCAAGTTTATCGCGGATCCGGTTCTGGTTTACTTTGATTTGAGAACGGAGCGAGCGTAGCTTGGAGCTTGCGCTATCCAAAACCTCCCCCTCGGGGCCGAGGCAACGTTCCAGCTCCCGCTCCAGGCCGGGGAAAACAGCAAGCCTTCCGCCCCACTCCGGTAGAATAGTTAAAGCGTCACTTATTCCGGTTAGATATTCCCGCATCAAACGGGAACCACGGAGCGTGGAGCCTACCTCCAATAATTCTGAAATCGACAAAGTCCCGCCGATTGCGGCCTTTTTGAGCGCAGCGCGAATATCGAAGATTCCCCCGAGGGGGACCCGCTCGGAATCAATCAGTAATTGAACCGCCTCGGACGTAATTTGTTGGGCTTCACTGATCTCGGAAAAGCCGATTAAAGGCCGGAGCTCCCGAACCAGTTCCTTTCCCAAGGCCGTAGCGGTATATTCCTCGACTTTGGCGATGATCTTATTATATTCCAGAGTCCTTAAGGCTCGGTCGAACAATTTCATTCCTTCCTTCACTTTCTTTAGCAACCTCCATAATTATAGATAATTTTCAGGAGCTTTGCAAGGAACTTGGCGGATATCGTTATTTAGAGCCAATTGTAGATTAATTAAACATTATCTTCGATTACGGTTACGCGCGCGGGCACGGCCAATTTCAAATTTGAGATCCACATTCTAAATAAGCATTTTGTTTAGAATTTGTTTAGTGCTCCCATTTATAATTAAAAACAGATTTATCTTCACTTTAAGGAGGTGGGTCATAAAAATTATTCCGGCAAATCCATTGGCCTTAAAATGTTCAACAATAATAATTAAAGGAGGACGAATCTATGAATCTCGGTAAAAGCATTCAACAAAGTTTCGATTTGTATCTCAAAAATTTTGGTTTACTTTTGCTGGCTTCTTTAATCGCGGGATTAATCTCCGTAATATCCATCGGCATCTTAGCCGGTCCGTTGGCCGGCGGGGTTTTAGCCCTCGGACTGAAACTACTGCGTGGCGAAAAAGGGGAATTAAACGAAATCTTCTCCCATTTCAATCAATTTCTCCCCACTTTGATAGCGACTCTGTTATTCATAGCCGCCAGCTTGGTTTTATGGATCATCGGAATAATACCGGTAATCGGCTGGATACTCAACCTGGCCGCCTGTCCAGCGCTGGGGCTCCTTTATCTCCTGGCCATCGGCTTTATCATCGATCAGAAAATGCAGCCGTTGGAGGCGGTAAAGCGGAGTGTCGATTGCTTCGCCGCTGAACCGGTACCGCTTTGGTTCTATAGTTTAGTAATGTTAATTTTAAGCGGAATCGGCGCAATTATCTTTGTTATCGGCGTCATTCTGACTATACCTTTGGGAATGGCGGGAATGACCGTAGCTTACCAACAACTCTCCATAAAGGAAACCCCTTTGTTCAAACCTAATAAACAAACGCTCCAGATCGCCGGGATCTCGCTAGCGGTGTTATTGGTTATTGGGGTTGTTTGCCTTGCCTTTGGATTTGGCCGCTTATCTTCCCGTAACCGAGGCGCGGGTCTCACCTCTAAAATTTTATCCGGCGTAACCGGGCAGAAAGTTGAAATAAATGATGATGGTAAGGAAATTAAAAATTTAAAAATTGGCGACATGAGTTTCGGCTCAGGCCTTCCGGATAACTTTCCTAAAGACATTCCAGTCTATCCCAAAGCCGAGATCGGAGGTTTTCTGGGCGGCAAAGACGGCACAGTCTCCGGTTCTACCACCACTCTTACATCCCAAGATTCAGCTTCCGAGATCTGTGATTATTATGTTACAAACTTAAAAGATAAAGGTTGGACCGTCACCACCAGCGAAATCGGGGAGATGAAGATGGTCAATTTTCAAAAAGAAAATCGCTCCGGCGTGATTACGATCAATCCCGGGGATTCCGAGTGCGACATTTTAATCGGAATCGCTACTGAATAATACCCGGAGCATTGATTCATTAAGGAGGGTCATCAATATGAAACGGAAGTTTTTATTATCAATATTATTGCTTTCGCTCTTTGCCATCCTGGCTTTTCCAGCGTTTGGCGCTGAAAAACTATATAAGATCGCCGTCCTGCCCTTTGATGATGGTTCGATACAAGATCGCTGGTGGGATGAGGGCAATTGGGACGTAGGTAAGGGAATTTCCGACGAGTTCGTTACCGAGTTGTTGAAAACCAACAAATTTCGGCTGATTGAAAGGGAACAAATTGATAAGGTCATCGAAGAACAGGACTTCGGTGAAAGCGGGCGGGTCGATGCGAAGAGCGCGGCTAAGATCGGTAAGATATTAGGAGTTCAATTTTTGGTAATGGGTAGGGTCACCGAGTTTAGTTTAAAGTCTTCCGAAGTTGGGGGTTTGAGCCTTAAAAAAGGGATCGGCCTAGGGGTCAAAAGCACCAACGCCATTGTAGCCATTGACGCCCGCCTGGTGGATACCAGTAGCGCCGAGATTATCGCCAGCGTGACCGGAAAGGGCAACAAGCGCAATACCAATCTTTCAGTAGCGGTGGAATGGGAGGCCATTTCCTTCGGTAGTGATGAATTTCGTGCGACCAATCTGGGTTTGGCCATGCGTGAGGCAGTAGCTTCGGCAGCCCAGCAACTATCCGATAAGGCGTATAATAGCGGCCGGGGACCTACCGAACCGGAAAAACTGGCCGGCTCAGTGGCCTATGTTTCCGGAAATAGAGTAATCGTTAATATCGGTTCAACTTCCGGCATTAAACCGGAAACGGTCTTCATTGTCCGCCGGGTGCTGGATGTTGTCAAAGACCCGACTACCGGCGATATCATCGATGAAGTAACCGAAGCGGTAGCCGAGATTAAGGTGACTGAAGTCAAGGAAAAATCCGCCACTTGTACGGTTTTGAAAAAATTAAGCTCCGAATATACGATTGCAGTTGGGGATAAGGTGGAACAGAAATGAAGTTCGAATAGTGAAGTGTGAAAAAAATCAGACAACACGATTCAGGAAAGGAGGCTGAAAATGCGAAACCCTTTGGTTATCTTAATATTTCTAACCGTGATTGTTTTGACGGCTCCCCTGTCCGCCCTAGCGGAGTTGAAAGAGGATATTATTAATTTCAACTATCAAAACGCCCGGGTGGCCAGCGCCAACGGAAGTTGGAAAGTTACCGCCGACAATATGTGGTTGCTTGATTTTGGACCTAATAGGGGCCAGGCGGACCAAGCCTTACAAATTATCCAACATTACCGTCTAAATCAACAATGTTTTGTCGGCAGGCCCAAGGCTTCCATGCAATACTATTTGACAAATGGCCGGGCGCCGGTAGGTCCATTCCCTGGAGAAGACAGCATTTACTTTGATAATACCAAATTACGGGTGGCGTATCTCCGTAACCGCTGGAAGATCATCGAACTCCCCAGCCATGCCATGCTGGACTTCGACCAAAACGAAGCGGAAGCCTGGAGCGCTCTAAGAATAATATGGAAGTACGACTTCAGCTATATCTGCTTCGTGGGCCGGCCCAATGCGCCGATGATCTATTTTCGGCGGTAATCTACTTTTTATAATTTTTTATCCACAAAATAATGAAAGGTAATTGAATTTATGAAACAAAAATACACCTTGATTTTACTAGGTCTCTTGATTACAAGCGCTTTAATTGTGGGCTGTGGCGGCGGAAACGGTGGAAACGGCGGAGGTGACGTAAATCCAAATTGGCTAGTTGGAACTTGGGAAGGTACAATTCCCCAAAGACCGGAAGGCTATGGTGGGGCAGGCGAAGGAGACTTTGAAGGTCTTTCTATTTCCATCACAGTCCAGGGGAACCCAGAGAGCGTCAACGGAGGCACTGCTTTCGCGTACTCGGGAACGCTATCTTTTGATGGCGCCCCAAACAATCCATATAGTTTCAACAAAACAATAGACCCAAATACTACTAGTTATTCTCTTGTTTGGGTTTATTCGGAGCCAAGCGTAACTTTATATGTTTCTAGACCTACTCCCTTACACCCGCTGGTAATCAATCTCTGGACCGACGAAGAATCTCAATCAATAACCTCTAACAGTCTCAAATGCAACTGGGATATCCAAATTCCTGATAGCCAAGGCGAGAATGTTCAATCTGATGGTAATTCAGGAATACCCAATTACCATATCGTTTTGAATAAACAATAAC
The DNA here is from genome assembly GCA_023415835.1 of Bacillota bacterium. GTDB lineage: Bacteria > Bacillota > UBA4882 > UBA8346 > UBA8346 > JAAYHS01. The sequence goes on along the minus strand of JAEZJK010000027.1, from coordinate 18,216 downwards.
CTCTCTTTTTACAGTATCAGCTCTTTTATACTAAAAGCAACCTTTAAGATAGACGGTTGCTTTTACCTTTTCCGGGTTTTTAAACGCATCGGAGGTTGACGCGGACGACTATCTTTCTCGGCCCGCCACGCCACTGTCTAAAATTTAGCCAAAGGGATTTTAAAATTCCTCTAGAGAAATTTTTGGATTTCACCAGAGGAATTTTTGGATTAAGCCAAGCAATTTTAAAATTTCTCTAGAGAAATTTTCGAATTTCACCAGAGGAATTTTTAGATTAAGCCAAGCAATTTTAAAATTAGCCGGAGAAATTTTGAAACTCAAATTTCGCACCCTTCTGCTCAATGAACTACATTTTTCGGGTCAACTCCCTACCCCATCGTTGAGCCAAAAGTATATTCTTAAAGCTTTTTAGGGAAACAATATTCCTTCAAAGCAATAAAGAAAATCAACGATTAACTGTTAATTTGTGGTTTCAATACCTCATTTCCCTCATTTCAACTTGATTCGAAGGCTTAACAGATGCCCCCACAGGGGGAAAGGGGGTTGACAGTTATTTCTATTTAGTTATCTTAATAATCAGTTATCCTTATTGGTTCCGGCTGCACCGGGATAGGCGGCGAATTTGCTCATTTATAGTAGAAATGAAGGTTCGGATGTGGAAGATTTGAGTCTTTGAGAGCCGGGTTTGGTTCTCTGTTTTGATTTATCCCAGTAATTCGCCTATTCCACGGTTTTTTGTTGATGAACAAATAACGTCTGGCTTGGCAAAGCAAAGGATATGCCCCGAGCCTTAAATTCACGCATCATATTTAAGTTGATCTGATGCTGGACATCCATATAACGATTATAGTCGCTGCTTAACACATAGTAGACCACCTCGAAGACTAAAGAATAATCGCCATACTTTAGGAAATGGGCCCGGTCAAAGACTGTATCTTCAAAATTTCCGATAATCTTCCGGATCACCTCCGGGATCCCTTCCAACATCTCTATGGGGGTGTCATAAGTTACGCCGAACTGAAACAAAACCCGCCGCTTTTCCATCCGCTTATAATTTCGCACCCGCGAATTGGTTAAGTCGGTATTGGAAAAGACCAATTGTTCTCCACCTATGCTCCGGATACGTGTAGTCTTAATTCCGATATGTTCCACAGTCCCCATATATTCGCCGACGATAATAAAATCACCGAGAGCAAAGGGACGGTCAAAAAAGATCGTAAAATAATTAAACATATCGCCCAATACCGCTTGAGAAGCTAAGGCTACCGCCACACCGCCGATGCCGAGGCCGGCCATAAGCGCCGAGATTTTAATGCCGAAGTTATCCAAAATAATGATGGCCGCTAACGACCAGACAATGATTTTTATCACATTAGCAATGACCTTGACCGACTGTTGCTTGGTCAAATCCATACTCTTCGAATGAATCAGATAGTTTTCGATGCTGTATTCAAAGACTGATAGGAGAAGTTTAACAGTAATGGCCGTTACAAACAACAACCCTACAATGTTCAGCCCTCTACTGAAAAGTGGTTTCAAATTTAACCCATGCGCGCAAATATAAAAGAGGCCGAAATACGCTAAAGGCAACAACCTTTTTTCAATAGCGTTTACTATAAAATCATCGATTGCAGTTTCGGTCTTCTTAGCCCAACCTTTGATTCGCTGTAGGTAAATGCGCTTCAAAAACCCAATTACCATGGATCCAACGACAAAAGCAGTGATTGAAATCAGATAACCGGATATTGTATTATGAAAAATTGTCTGGCGCAAAAAACCGTCAAACATTGTAAAGCCCCTTTCCTCTCCACTTTCTAATTTACCTGTAATAGAGGCATTCTGGTTATCTGCCTGATTTCCTGCATAAAAAAAGCTAATTTAATTGGTTAATTAGTCCGGATATGGTATTCTTCATTCCTCACCCAACCGCTAATTTTAACTACTCAGAAAATGCTACCGATGCTTGCCGATCCACGTCAATCCCATTTTCATAATTTCACGTTGGTCAATAGGAAATTGACGTGGACGACTACCAACCATTCTACAATTGCAATTTGATTTTCGGTAAATTTAATTAACCTTTTCCCCTCAAGACATATGGAATGCAGAAAAAGGAAAGAAGGCAAGATGGCTATGGATGCCGATCCGGCCATCGCCGACGTTAGAAAATTCCTAGCTGCCTTGGCAATCGAATAAGGAGAAAAGGTTTGGGGGCGCGGGAGATGACAACCTGCGATAAAGCGGCCCGGATTACCGGGGCTAGGCGAAGGTAAGCTATAAAGGATGTTAACGTAGACGACTACTTATGAATCAAGGGAAATATGCCGCAATACTTTGAGCATCCAAATAACTTATTACAGCTGTAATAGGAGACAAAAATGGGATTTCCATATTAGTACCAGGATTACAATTAAGTATTGGTCACCAATTGTAATGATTGGTTGGCATCACATAATTCTTGATAAAAAGCCGCAATCTCGGAAGACGGCCATAAGCCCATTTCTTCTAACATGGTTTGGGTAAAGACAGCATACAGCTCTTTTATGGCTGCTAGATCACCCATTCCGGCAAGTGCCGTTAATAATAGGCGTAACACTTCTTCCGAATATGGTTTTAAGGACATCAGTTGGCGTAAATGAATCACAGCCCGTGAGTACATGTTATTTTGCAGATAATAAACGGCTAACTCTTGTTTCAACTCGATGTTTACATTTTCCAGTTCTTCACGAACCGGGATTACCCATTGGTAATCGAGATCCTCAAGATAATAACCACGGTAGAGCGCTGTTACGGATTCCAACTCCTTCACCAAGGCGCCGGTCATAGTTTTCTTCATGGCCGAATGCGCCATTTCTTCAAATTGACGCCGATCGATCAGGATACTTCCAGGCCGGAGCTGATAACGTTTCGCGCCTCGGATGATGATCTCTTGATCGGTGAATCGTTGTAATTGTCGGCGCAAATAATAGAGCGTGGTGTGAAACAGAGCGGAAGCTTTATCTCGATTAAGATTTGGCCAAAGATCCTCCAGGATTTGATCGGTGCTTACCGGTTTATCTTGGTGGGCAAGGTATACTAAAAGGTCGCGGGATTTGACAGTCCGCCAACTAGTTGCGTCAAGTTCCTCATTACGGTAGAAGACCCGGAGCGTCCCAAACATTTGGATTCTAAAAAGATAAGAACCAGCCTCCCCTGGATATGCCTCTTTTCGTTCTAATCCGGATTTTTCCCGTTCCATAGATTTAATAGTCCGGAGCGCAGCGCCGCTACTGTTCTCTAACAATAGCGCTTGCATTTCCATCTCCATTTCCCTTAATAACGCCGCCGAACTTTCCAGTCGTTCCTTAGCTTCCCGGTGAGCTCCGTTTTCCATGAAAATCGCACCTAAGATCATCTCACAAATGGGTGTAATCATCCCACCTTGCGACAACGCATCATGAAAGGCTTCCTCTCCGATAGTCAACGCCTCAACCCCTCGTCCTTTCTTGGAATATACCCAAGCCAAAAATGAACGGCTGAGAATATTAAACTGCCGGTCGCTTTCAATCTGTTGAGCGGCTTCAACGCCGCAGCGAAAATATTGTTCGGCTGAATCAAGAGCGTCATGTTCTGTATTGATGTAGGCGAGTGGTTTATATGCCGATGGTATGTTATCCGACAGTTTTATATTTTCCATACAAGCTTTACTTTTGTTCTCAAATTTCAAATTGCTGTTTCCATACAAGCCCATCTCCATTACTGTCCTCCTTATTTATTAGCCAAAAAGAAATGGAATGACGCAGCATATTTAGTTGACTTAGTTAGATTTATTGATAAAATTAAAACAGGAAGTGTTACTGTTCCCGCTGATACATGGACGATTGAACTCGAAGTTCTCTGCCTTTACTATACAGCGTTACCCGTTTTCTATAATCACCCAAAGGGTGATTCAATTTCCAAAATAGGGGTGATTTTTGGGGTGATTTTACAAAGATGCTCGGCCTAATTAAGGGAGGCGATCATATTGAGGAAATTGTTTGCGCCAATGATACTCAGCATTATGCTGCTTTATTCACTCACCGGATGTAGCGGCGTCAAGCTGGATCCGAAAAATCCGGTGACTATCGCCATATGGCACAACTATGGCGGCCAGATGCATGGCGCTATGGACGAACTGATCGACGAGTTCAATAGCACTATTGGGCGGAAGAAAGGCATCATTTTAAGTGTGACCTCCATTTCCGCATCAAAAGATTTACAAGAAAAGCTTTCGATGATCGCTGCCGGTGATCCCGGCGCGCCGGATATGCCGGATATCGTAACGGCCTATCCCAAAACAGCCCTTATCCTGTCTGAGCAGGGTCTCTTGGCGCCTTTGGACGGCCAATTCAGCAGTAAAGAACTTGAGGCGTACCTACCCCAATTTATTGAGGAAGGCAGGCTCCCCGACGGTAAGCTGTATGTATTCCCAATTGCCAAGTCCACCGAGGTTTTATTTGTCAATCAAACGCTGTTTGACCGTTTTTCTGCAGCCACCGGCGTTACGCTTACCAGCCTTTTCACCTTTGAGGGGATCGCGAAAGCGGCGGTCAAGTATTACCAGTGGACTGACTCCCTGACGCCAAATATTGCAAATGACGGCAAAGCGTTTTATACTGCCGATTCCTGGTTTAACATCGCACAGGTGGGAATCGCTCAAATGGGCGGTGAATTTGTGAAACCCGATCATCTAGGAGTCAGTTCGGATGAATTCCGGCGTATTTGGGATTTCTCCGTCCTCCCCGCGCTCGCGGGCGGTTATGGTTTAACCGATGGTTATTCTTCCGATCTATCCAAGACAGGTGAAATCGTCTGCTCCACCGGATCCACGGCTGGAATCCTGTTTTACGGCGACAGTATTACCTATCCGGATAATAATACCGAGGCGACTACCTATACCGTCTTGCCTTATCCAATTTTTGAGGGCGGTAAGAAATTCGCTTTGCAACGAGGCGCGGGCATGTGTGTCGCGCGCTCCACACCTAAAAAAGAATACGCCGCCGCGTTATTTTTAAAATGGTTCACCCAGCCGGAGCAGAACATGCGCTTTGTCTCCTCCACCGGTTACCTGCCGGTGACCAAAAAAGCCTTTCAAAACAACATGAAACAGGAGATTAACACGGTAAAAAACGAAAATCTGAAAAAGTTGCTAAAAGCGGCCACTCAAATGTACGGGGAATACACCTTCATGATTCCGCCCAATTACTACAGTTTTGACAAATTGAGCAAAGAGTATGAGACAGTTCTCAAACAGGCGATGCGGGACGGCAGGGCAAGGGTATTGAAGGGGAATAAAGCAGTACCGGCTATTAGCCAGGATCTTTTTAGGGCATTTGTTACAAGATAGGATGAAGTAAATACCGATTTAAATACTATTTGCATTCGGCTTTAAGAATGCAAATTTAGATATGAAATTTACTTCAGAAAAGAATTTACGGGAAACTGGGGGCGAAACATGAATAAGCTAAACATGTCGTTACGGGAGCTGTTTACGGAGTTCCGGTCATCCGGAAAAAACGGCCTTTCCTTGCAACGACGCTCTTTTGCCTTCTTCATCCTCTTTCTGGTTGCGGTTATGTCGGGGCTGTTTCTAATTCTCTTCTCCACCGGGGTATTTTCCGTTGGACTGAAGGAAAGTCATATCTTCGTAAAAAACGCACTTGGGCACATTGCCGAGGATGTATCGCAAGATTTCGGCGCCCTATCTATTGAAGGTTTAGCACTCTCAAAACGTTTGACAGAACAGATCGAAAAAAGACTAAACGTCGCTAACTTGAAGCCTGCCGAGCTTAAAAAGAACCCCGGACTTTTAGAGCCAATCCTCAGTGAATTGGTAGAGCAATTGATCACAGCGTTGGAAAAGAACCAAAGCAGCGGTGTATTCCTAACGCTGGACGCGACGGTCAACCCGTCGCTTTTAGGCGCCGAGCATTCCCGGGCTGGGCTTTTTTTTAAGAATATGGAACCCAACGCTATAAACCTTTCTTCTCCAGCTATTCGCTTTTTGCGGGGTCCCGCTTCGATTGCGCGGCAAAAAAATTTTTATATATTGCCGCAATGGCGGATGGAATTTAATGTCGAACCGGGTGATTTCTTTTTCACCACCATGAGCGCAGCCGCAGACAGTGAACTTGAACTTTCCCGACTCTACTACTGGAACCCAAGCTGTACGCTGGCGGGCGACTATGAGCAGGCTATGTTATTGTGCGTGCCGCTCATTGCCTCTGATGGTACTATTTTGGGCGTTTGCGGGTTCGAGGTAAGTGCGATGCTGTTCAAGTTGGAAAATACTCCAAATAACAATACCTATACCCGGGCTTTTGCCATGCTCGCGCCGATGCGGGAATATACCCTCGATGCATCTCGAGCGCTATACGCTGGAAATTACTCAGCCACACCTTCCCAAATGGACGGTTCTATGTCCATCAAAGCACAGGGAAACAGTCTTTCTAGATATACGGCCCCGGACGGAGCTGTTTATTCCGGCATACATCAAAAAATCCGCCTTTACCCGAAGAACGCTGCATTTGCCGGAGAAGAGTGGGCCTTGGCCGTTCTGATACCGGAGCAAGATTTGTCGGCATATATCATGAGCCAAAACCGCTATATCTTGATTTTACTACTGGCACTGCTCATCTTTAGCGTGGCCGCGGCGTCGTTGCTCAGCCGGAGATATATCGCACCGGTAGTGGGCGCCCTAGAAATGGTAAAAAACCGCAAGGTTTCAGAGTATGAGAAAACCAATATTCACGAAATCGATGACTTATTTGCCTTTTTAGCCTCCCAAGACGCGTTCGACGATCTTTCACCGCAGCCAAAAGATCAGACTGAAACCTCCACCCTTTTCAACGCCTTTGTGAAGAATATTAAGACTCTCTCACCAGCCGAGCGGTCGGTATTCAATCTTTATATGGAAGGGTACACGGCAAAGGAGATTACCAAGATATTATGCCTTTCGATCAATACCATCAAAACCCATAACAAACGGATTTACACTAAACTCAACGTCACATCCAGGAAAGAGTTACTTGTCTATGTTAAGATGATGAGAGAAAAAGACGGCGCGGTGGATGCCGAGGAATAGCGAAAAATCTAGTATAATAAATTCAATTTTCCCAGACCCAAGAATTTGAATTTATCTTCGATGTAATAAATAGTAAAGTAAAAATGGCGTACAACTGTATGCCATTTTTACTTTAAATGCGGTTATATCTTTTGTTTAGAATTTGTTTAGAACCACTATTTTATTATTATAGTAATTCACACTACACTATTCGATCATTGATAATGAGACATGGCCCAATATTCGATCTTAGTCGAAGACGAGGGATATGACGCGCAGGAAAAAGTGATCTTTAACAGCACCCGGATTACGGTTCGGATCCTGGTGATCAAATCTCAAGAAGCCTTAACTGATGAACAGGAGCAAGCGATGGACCAAGAAACAGCACAAAAGCAAGTCAATTGGCCAAAAACCCGCCCACTGAAAAGACGTTGGGAATACCGATCTATCCCGGCTCGATTTTTGACCCGGAGAACTCCGCCGGAATGTCGCTGGACAATGATTACCAATACTATATCTATTTAAGTAACGACCCGCCTTCTAAAGTATTAGCCTTTTATGAACAACGGCTGGGGAAAAAGGCAATGTCTAACTAGGGAGGTTACATGATTGCGCTCAAAGGCGAACTGCCAATTCCCGAAGAAGGATTGACCATTCAGCCGAATACCATGTTTGGCGGCAAGGCTAAGACGGTAATAACAGTGCAGAAGCAGAACTGAAGAACTTAACTTTCTCACTTAAAAAGGAGTATCTAGGTTATGATAAAACTATCAAATATTCTATTCATTTCTATTTTAATATTGGTGATAACCTTTTCTGGGTGTGGCGGCGGAGGGGGTAATAACGAGACGGTGCCAACGCCAACTCCTACTCAGTCCCCCGGCAACGGTGTCACTGATGACACTATTACCTCAAACAACGGTTATGTATTAGTTAACGATGGCGGCCAAAACTACATAGTTCAAAACAACGTCAGCACCGGGATCACTCAAACGATCACATATAGCGGTAACAACTTTAAAGTAACCGCTTTTAATGGTGAGTCGCCAACTAATGCAGCGCCCGGCTCTTTTCCATCAGTGTTTATTGGAAAATGCCGCACCAATGAAACACCTTCAGTCGGCCTACCAAAACAAAACTCCTCGTGTTCGTCAATCCCAGTAAGCTGGAGTTGGTCAGCCACTAGCGTATCCGGAACATATAACGCTCTATTTGAACTTTGGTTTAGTACAAACTCCAGTGGGGACAGTGGGGAACCAAGCGGGGGTAAATTGATAGTCTGGCTTGCTAGTCCATCAGGTCCTCAGCCAACAGGAAGTATAAGAAATAATGTCTCCATTTCTTCCGACAACTATAATGTTTGGTACGGAACTTTAAATGGAACACCTTGTGTAACCTATGTAACTCAATCCACGGATTCTGATGTCGCTATTGACTTAAACCTGTTCATTAAAGATGCGATCAGCCAAGGTTATATCACTAACAGTCACTATTTGACTACAATATTTGCCGGTTTCCAAATTTGGAAAGGCGGAGTGGGCTTAGAGAGCAAGTCTTTATCTATTCACGTGAACTGAACAAAAAATAATACTCCTTATTTCCCAGAGCAATAAGGGCATTATTTTTACTATTCATAAGAAATTAAGGAGAAAATGTCGTTGCAGAGAATAATAAAGTAAGGAGGCTACATGATTACGCTCAAAGGCGAACTACCGATTCCCGAAGAAGGATTGACCATTCAGCCGAATACCATGTTCGGCGGCAAGGTTAAGACGGTATTTACGGTGCAGAAGCAAAACTAAAACAACTAAAATAATAATTTGTTGGAGGTATGGATATGAGTCGTAGAACTATTTTTGCCTTAATACTATTTTTACTCACCGGAATAACCGTATTCGCAGCTAAAATGTCCTCTTCGTCTCCCATATCCTCTATTCGTCAACCCGGAGTTTATATCGAAGAAATACCAAGCAGTAATCAGCCAATTATGGGTGTCCAAACCTCAAACGCTGCTTTTATCGGCATCGCTGACCAAGGTCCGCTGGATAGAGCCACGTTGATCACCGCTTGGAATCAGTTTATAAACCGGTTCGGGGGATTACGGAATAATGGCTATCTAGGCTACGCTGTCTATTCTTTCTTCCAGGAAGGCGGAACCCGCTGTTACGTAGTTCGAGTATCGGATAGCTCCGCTCTCTATTCAGGACTTAATGCCCTTAATCCGGTCAATGATGTCAATATCATTGCTATTCCGGATTGGGCTGGGGATCAGGCTGCTATTACAACGGCGTTAAGTTATTGCCAAAAACGTAAGGATTGCTTTTTAATCGCCGACCCGCCGCTAGGAAGTTCCCCTAATGAAATCGCTCGCATCAAATCCGGAAATAACTCTTTCAACTCTTCCTATGGAGCAATCTATTATCCTTGGATTATGATCAACGACCCTTCATCCAACCAAAGAAAATTGATCCCGCCCTCCGGTTCAATGGCGGGACGAAACGCCTTTACCGACGCTACCTTCGGCGTCCATAAAGCTCCTGCCGGGAACGCTAACGGCCATCTTGGACTGGCGACAGGAACTGAAATTGCTTTAAAAACTGAAGATGCCTCTCAGTTAAGTTCAGTAGGGATTAATCCGATTATATCCACCCCGACCGGATTTTGCATCTGGGGCGCCCGTACTCTTTCCCAAGATCCGGAATGGAAATACCTTAACATCCGAAGGCAGCAAATTTATATTGAACAATCAATTAGAAAGGGGCTGTCATGGGTTGCCTTTGAAACCTCGAACCCTTCTTTATGGTTCCGGATCAAACAAAACATCGACCCTTTCCTCACACAGTTGTGGAGATCAGGAGCTTTCATGGGAAACAAACCGGAGGAGGCTTTCTTTATCAAGATTGACGCTGAAAACAACTCCCCGGAATCGGGTTCCCAAGGCAACTTATTTATCAGGATCGGTTTTGCTCCTGTCAGACCGGCAGAATTTATTATTATGAATATTTCAGTGAATACTAAGGGTAATTAAATTAAGGCTGGGTTGGCATACTTTCTTTCAGTTTCGAATCTACGATCTTCCCGGAGCCAAAACCTCGGCCGAGCAATGGTTGGCCGACATCACCGCCAAACTCCGGCAAATAAAAGTAAAACAACTGATGAAGTAGTCAATCATTGATTTGCATAGCGCTATCCAGAACCCCGATGGTATTAAGTTACTTGCCGGATTCGGGTAAAAATAAACCGGTTAGAAGCAAACCGGTTAACTAAAGGTTAATATTCGATAGAAGCTTTTAAAGGCTTTAATTCTTGATTAATTTTTCTAATAGTTCCCAGTTCATTTTGTTGATTAACTCCTTGGCGCGAGCCGGGGCGGCTTGAATTTTGACAGTAACCGTCTGAACGGTTAAGTTGGAAAGTCCTTTAATAGGAGCGGCTTCCATCGACCCTGAATCACCGTTCCGTTTATACCTCCAATTTTTACCTAAGAAAACATAGGTATAACCTTCCTGCCAGCCTCGCTCTCTGGTATATTCCCCTTCGGTACGGTAAACCAGCCCTCCGGCAATCGAGGTTTGCTGCTTTACCGGACTGTAAAAATCCTGATAAAGGTAATTGGCGCAAATGCTAACCCTGGCATCGACATCATGCGGGGCCATCTTTTCCTGTAATCGATTTTGTTCCGTATCATTACCCGATTGAATCCGGTTTATTTTGGCAGCAATTTCCTCCATCTCGGCTTGAAGCTGTAAAACTTTTTCCATATCTCCCGCCTCTGCTGCTTTCCCTAATTCATCAGCTAATTTTTCGTATTTTTTTTCTAATTTTAAATATTCGGCGTTATCAGGTTGGGCCTGCTGTTGCTGAACTTGCGCGCTAAGGGCTTGCTGCGCTTTTTCGTCTGCTGCTTCCTTACGCTTGGAATCGCGCCAGGCAACATAATAATCAACCACAAACGGCTGCACCTCTATTTTAACAGCAGCTCCCTCGGCGATCCCTACTCTCCTCAGCTCTTCAATCACCGACCGCTCCACTTCGTCCCAACCTGCCGGACCGGAAGCAGGTATAGCTTTAAAAAAGGTGGTTTTCACCTGACGGTAAAAATCCTTCTCCTGTTTGGTCGCTGGCCGCGACTCGCCGTCGGCGTTAATAAAGGCCGGTGAAATAAGAATAGCCCACGCCATCAACGTTGCCAAAACAACAGACCTGATTATCAGCTTCTTAACCCCCTTGCACAAATTAGGCACCCCCAATAATATTTAAATTATAAATTAATTGGTTACTCCGCCGCCAACTCAATCAGCTGGTTTTTGATCCGGCCTTCTTCCGTATGATTCGACGCCGCGGACGCCAATGGCCGGCTCCGTAAGCCCTTAAACGAACGGTATTAATCGGATCCAATATAAATCGTTGTGTCAGCGCCGATTACCGGGGTACAACTAATCTTCCCTCCGGTATAATAATACCAGTCTAATATTCCATTCGAAACATCGTAAAGACAACCATCCCCGGAACCGATGTAAACGGTCCTGTCATTGCCAATTACCGGACTATGGTCTATTCAACCAAAAATTCTAGTACAGATCTAAAAGTTGGCCTGTAGATCCCAGGTGATTTTCTGTGTAATGCCGGATAAACCTTCGGCAGGTAATTGAATAGCGCCTGTTATATGGCTTTTATCAACCGGTAATGAATGTTCATTGTTCGCTCTTCCAATCACATAATAAAGTTGAGTAATAGAAAAGCCGCTTCCTGAAAAATTACAATTAACCGGGACGCCACCAATATAGAGATTATAAGTGGTTTCTTTTATGTGAAGTAATACCACTAATTGCGGTGAACTCATAGAGGCATTCGACAGGGAGCCGGCGATAGTAACAACATCATCCCCTCCTGTTTGCCGATCGTTTATACTGGTGGTAACTTGCGCCGGAGAAGAGGGGTCGGAAAGGCCAAATTGAGTAAAAGTTAGGTCAGGACAATTTTCCTGGACTAAAGAAACTACAAGAGACGCCGATTGATTAACGATTAGGTCTCCTTCGGTTCCGGTATTCTCTATGGTTATCGTACCTGTATATTTATTTGTAGAAAGACTGCCGCTTACCACAGTCACGGTTGCTTGGGCGCTTTTAGCCGGATCGGCGACACTGGTAGCTTTTACGTAATAAGTACCGGCGGCGCTTGGGGCTGTATACAATCCGGTTTCAGTAACCGATCCGCTTCCTTCCGGAACGCTCCAAGTAACGTTATTATTCGTAGAACCGTTTATTGTAGCCGTAAATTGGTAGCATCCTCCCGGAGCCAACGTTACCTTGATGGGAGTAATGGTCACGGAAACCCCTTCAGTCGTACCTCCTCCTCCCCCGCCACAACCGGAGACAATCCCAAGCGTAATAAGGAATAATATTAATAAAAACCGACTCATTTGCATTAATAATCCTCCTATAAAATTAGAATAGAGCTAAAGATTAAAAAACCAATTCTATCAGGTGGTTATAGTATAATTCTTAAATTGAGCAATCAGTTTCTGTTACAACGTCGTTTTCCCGGCAATCCGCTTTCCAATGATTTGACAAATTGCTTTTAACTGATCCACGGTGAAATAGGCCTTCATAGTACTCGGGTCAATCATTGAAACCACCTCGGCCATGTTCTCACCCTTGGTAAAGGCAATGGTATAAGGCATATTGGGTATTGCGATCTTGGCCTTATCACCTATACCGGTATACGGGACCCAGCTTTTATCTTTGGTAATGGTATCAAAAGTATTACTCTTATGAAATCTAACGATTAATATTTCCGTTCCCTTACTGTTATTAAAGTGCAAGCTGTAATTATGTTTCGCTACTACTCCTTTCATCCCGCTGGCCTTTTCTACCTCAGCCACGGAGAGATACTTGGAGTAATAGTCTTTGTCAGCGCCCAAAATCGTGGGGGAAATGGTGAAAGATATTAATAAAGTAAGTAATATAGTGCATAACAGTATTTTTTTCATTATAAGACTATCCTTTCAAAGTTGTGACTAAAAGTAAAACCTTTTAATATTAACGATATAAACCTCTGGAACATCCGAGTTTTCTCATGGCGTATATTGTTCCATTATTGCTATATAAGCATCAGAACTATCGTATCCGCCGATGGCATAAATTTTCCCACTGGCAACTGCCGCTGTAAGGCCGGTCCTGCCGGTAGGCATGGAAGTTTTGGTTGTCCAAGTGTTGGTAACGGGATTATACTCTTCAACTGTAGCCAGATGGCTAAAACTAGCATTCATGCCACCAATGGCATAAATCTTATCGTTAACCGCCACCGCCGCCAAACCATCTCTAGCGGTAGGCATCGCTGTTTTAGTTCTCCAAGTATCGGCCACGGGATCATATTCTTCAACGACAGCTACCCGACTGGAATCAGAATAGCCGCCGATTGCGTAGATCTTCCCATTGACAGCCGCTGCTCCCAGATAGGCTCTTGCCGTGGGCATACTGGCTTTAGTTTCCCAAGAATCCGCTACTGGATCATATGCTTCAACTATTTTTTGGGGAATAGCTCCATTACGGCCACCAATCACATAAATTATCCCATTGACTATCGCCGCTGCCATCCCGTATCTTGCGGTCGTCATGGCAGTCTTGGATTCCCAGGAATTTGTCGTCGGGTTATATTCTTCAACCGTTTTAAGATTGGTATTAATAACATCGTTTCCACCAATGGCATAAATCTTACCGCCAACCGAAGCTGCCGTCAGATAACCTCTGGCGGTCGGTAAATTTGCAATTGTTGCCCAGGTATTCTTCGCCGGATCGTATGCTTCAACTGTATTCATATTAACGCCTGAACTATTCATGCCCCCAATTGCATAAATTTTACCATTCAGTTCCACAGCCGCCAGGTAGGCTCGGGCGGTTGACATGTCGGCTTTGGGAGTCCAGATATTTGTGGGAATCGGACTCGGAGTGGGAGCAGGAGCAGGATCGCCTTCCCCACCGCCACAACCGGTTAGTAAAGATCCTATAATAATCAAACACAACATTAAATCATAAATTTTCTTTTTTTGCATTTAAACTGCTCCTTTTATATGTTATTAACACAACTATTTCACCGCAAAATCCGTTCTAAAATGATATATCCATGAGTAGAGCACAATTAATCTCTATAAAAGTTCAACCGAATTTTTAACCCAGTTTATTGCCGCACTCGCCGCAGAATTTGGTCCCGGCGGGACTTCCCGCTCCGCATCTCGAGCATTTGGTCATTCCCAGAGGTGCGCCGCAATTATTACAAAACTTGCCCTCCCCGGCGGGTTTGCCGCATTTGGGGCAGAGGGTTTGTTTGCTTTCAATATCTCCGGTAAAAACTTGAGTATTGGCCGCTTTTTCCTCGATATCGGCCATCATCTTTTTAGCTTTGGCAGCGGCAATTTTCACATTAACCCGGGGAGCGCATTCAGTGCAAAGCCCTTCCTGCTCATTCCAGTCATTCTCACAAACCCATTTGGTACATTCCGGGCAACGGTGAAAATGGCCTTTGGCTTCATTTTGAGCCAATTCAAAGGCCTTTTCATGTTCTTTATGCCATTCAGGGGACATGCCCTCAAACCGTTCGGATAAAATATCGGTCCCCCGCTCCAGCGAATAACCAATACTGCTTCCGATCAAGGAGGAACCGGCGGAGATTAGACCGCCAAAGCCCCTTAAAAATCCTGCCTTCCGGTAAGTTTTGGACTCGATGAATTCGGTTTTATAGCCTTCATTACAAATCTCGCAAAAAAAAGTAAATTGAAAACCTGCGTCAGTACTGTTATCTTCAAAATTGTCGGTAAAAGGTTTCATCGGCATGGTACCCTAACACTCCTTATTTTTATTTAATACCAAAGGTTTTTTACATTTAAGGCAATATTCGCTTAACGGCGCTTGTTTAGTGCCGCATTTAGGGCAAGTTACTTTCAATTCTATCCCGCAATGGTCGCAATAATCGCCAAAAGAAGTCTTTTCTCCGCAATGCGGGCAATTGATCTTCAAGGCTAATCCGCAACCGGGACAGCTTTTCCAGCCTTTTTGAATCGGGGCGAGGCATTTTGGACAACGCAACGGACCTGAAGGATTTACCTTACCGCATAAGGGACAACTATTGGAGTCAGGTGGAATAAATTGATCGCAATAACGGCATGGATGTTGATAACCCGGCAATCAGTAACACTCCTTTCCGGTTTAGAATCAAAAGCCTTTAAAGTATTAAAAGAATTATAAAGGCTTGCGAATCAAAGCTTATTCAACCATTGCTTTTTTTTAACTTTTGAACTTTGACTTACAACTTTTAAACTTTAACGTTTAAACTTTAACGTTTAACTTTTTTCCATTTAGCATCTTCATCGTCGACGTTAACGTTGAATTGTAATAAATTGGCCACATCTTCGCTCCACTGCTGGAAACTGCTATGAATGATCCGCCCTACAAAACAATTCCGTAAAGAGCGGAGCGCCGGTATTTTTTGAATAGCCAGCCGGTAGCTTAAGTTTTCTGGTTTCATAAGTTCGGCTTCGTTCAAGTAAATCGGTTCCCGCCGGAAATTAACAGCGGAAAGGCAATGGTTCATTCCTTGTAAAATCTGATCCACTTTTTGATCCAATGCTTCTTGGCTCGATAAATTGCGGTACTCGGAACGGTTGACAATCTTAAAAAAATAAGTGGCTTTCTTTTGGCCTTCTTCCGAGACTGCCTCCATGGCGACAATATTGCCGGGTTCAGTCGGGTTGAGGCTATAGATCGGGATCAAAAACCAGAGATAGTATCCTGACAAATCCCCCCATAAACCCCGTTTAAAACCGATCTGAATCCGCTCCGCTGTACTTAACCTTCGCAGATAGTCGTATTCGTTTTTAATCCCTGCTTGCTCTAAACGATTCTCAAGTCCGCTCCAGAAGCTGGGGGCGATCTGCTCAATCACATTCTTTTGAACCGCCTTCCCTTCCTTGACCAGGCCGGTTAATCTCCTGATGATCCCAGGCCCGCAGTCGGGTACTACATCCTCAATGAAAGATTGGGCTGTTTCCGTTAAATCGTTCATTATTCCCTGGAGATCCCTGACAAAAGGATCAAACATCTTTCCCAGCATTGAAAAGATTAGTTTTTCACCATACTCGGCAGCAATGATTATTTGATAGTCGGTTGCTTCGATATTATGAAAATCCCGATACGGTACCCTAATGATCTCGCTTGTTACGGGGATGATCATCAGCGCTGTTTCATACAGACGCAGCTCGCAACCGCCTTTATCAGTTTCCCGGCCATGCTCATCAAAATAAATAAACTCCGCCTTCGTTCCCGGATAACAAAGTTTCTCCTTCATTAACAGGTCTTTAATGATCATTTCATTCCGTAAATAGTGAAAATCGTGGCAGAAATCTTCGTAACGATACCCCAGGTTGAATATTGTTAATGTTTCAGCGGAACTCAGCTCTATATGAATCTGGTAGTCAATCGCCTTAACCGCAACCACTTCCCGGTAGGTAAAGTTTAAGCCTTGATCAACCCGGCTTTGGATCATAAAAGTTTCCGGACCGAGTATAATGAGTCCCTCCCCTTTACTCAAGCATGTACCGGCTGAATCTCGTAGCCAAAACTCGGTCGGACATTCCAGAATGTTTTCCATCGGTTTCGGTTCATCGGAAACCTTCTCTTCCTCAATTAATTCTTGGCCGGTTTCTAAGAAGTCGGTTTCGCCCAACTTGTTACCTCTTTCTTCGATAAAATACTTTTTTCAATACTATACCAGATTAACTCTCAACAAAAAATAAACAAAAGACTGTTGTTAGTTTAATTGAAGGGAAGTAAGCCTTCATTGTTTGGGGTCAATCAATGAACTCGCCCCCATGTTCTCACCCTTAGTAAAGGTGATGGTATAAAGGATTTTTTTACCCGGATAGTTTAATTTTATGATATGCTATTAGTACGAATTATCCGTCATCCCAAATTATCGAGGTGCGTAATATGAATTTAAATAATTGGAAAATCACCACTCCCCGTGAGGATGGCTTTTTTGAATTAGTAACCCCTGGGAAAAATGATTGCCGGGTCCTTTATTTTTACCGCTTAAACCTAAGTAGTGAGGAAAAATTTACCCTAAAATCGGACAAATTAGAGTTTAATGCCGCCTTAGTCAAAGGTAAAGCTGACTTAAAGTCTGAATATTTCAACGAGTCTCTGGATAAGTTGGATAGCTTTTATTTGCCGGGAAACGCAAAGGTTGAACTTACGGCTATAGCTGACTGTGTTATTTATATTGGGGGAGCAATCTGTGAAGGTCTTGGAAAACCTTTTTTCCGTAGGTATCAGAAGGACTTACCTCTGGGAGAAATTCACCAGATTCACGGCAAAGGCCCTGGCGAACGGGAAGTGTTCATGACCTTAAATCCGGAAGCGCCTGCTTCCCGCTTAATCTGCGGTTATACCTGGGGCAAACCCGGCGGTTGGACCAGTTGGCCACCGCATCAGCACGAAAAACATTTGGAAGAAATCTATTGTTACTTTGACATGCCCGATGATGACTGCGGGTTTCACCTGAGTTACCTGGAGCCTGGTAAGATCGGCGCCAGCCATTTCCACGCAGTTAAAGACGGCGACGTGGTGCTGGCGCCCAGGGGTTATCACCCCACAGTGGCCAGTCCGAAAACGAGGAATACTTATTTTTGGATTTTAGCGGCTTTTAATTCGGAGAGTAGAAGATACGATCTGGCTGAGGCGGATCCATTTTTAAATGACTAAACGCTTCCGGGCTTATATCTTCAAACTTTAGTTTGGATTCTATTCTTAATTTCCATGAATCACTTTAGATAATTCTTTAATTACTTGTTCCAAGTTTTGGGTTTGAAGGTTTAACTCTGTTGCAGCCGAAGCGTTCTCCTCAGCATTAGCGGCGTTGCTTTGAACTACCTGATCCATCTGGAGCATTGCCTTAACGTTTTATATTAAAATCGAAAAAAAGACCTTAAAACTATAGCTAAATTCCAAAATCTTAAAATAAATATCCCCCGGCACAGCCGGGGGTTTTTCATTAACGGGCATAGCCCTTTATTACTAGCCACGCCTAAACGGCGTTGGTACGATCTGCCACACGCGATAAGCTTGTTACTTGCTACCCGT
>JAEZJK010000058.1 GCA_023415835.1 Bacillota bacterium | reverse complement strand
TAATTGAGCGAGTTTCATAATTACAAAAATTTATCTTCGCATGCAATATATAGTGTAGGTTTTATTTTAGTCTATCAATATATTGTATGCGAAGCCAGAAAAAAGGAATTATGAAACCGCCTAAATTAACAACAAGACCTGTCAAAATTATTTTGACAGTTCCCATTTAGGGAACAACTACGGAAATATAGAGAGATGTATGAGTTTTTTTAGGAAGGGGATACTTAAAAAAAAGGGAAGGATGATTTCGTTGAAGATCAAGGATATTATGACTGATAATGTAGCGGTGGTTTCACCCGATGCTACAGTAATTGAGGTTGCGCAGTTAATGCAGAAACATGACGTCGGGGCTGTCCCGGTTTGTGAGGGGACTAATATGGTAGGATTGGTTACCGATCGGGACATTGTAGTCCGGAATATAGCCCACGGAAGAGACCCACAACATACTCCGGTTAGAGATGTTATGACAACTCAGGTTAAATCGATCAATCCGGAGATGAGCCTTAGTCAAGCGGCTGGGGTAATGGCTGCGCAACAGATTCGCCGTTTACCCGTGATGGATCAGGAACGATTGGTTGGAATGGTGTCATTAGGGGATTTGGCGACCAAAGCCAAGTATGATGTGGAGCTTGCCACGACCCTGGGAGAAATTTCGCTACCGTCTGAACCGGAGAAAATGTAGGATATTTGGAGAAAAAAGTGGCAAAACGCAATTCTTTTATTAATCGAAAACGTCCGGCAGTCGAAGGTTTGGTTGAGGATTTGTTAGGGCCAACCAGTCAATTGGATGAATTAATCAGTGGCAACCCTTTGCCTAACAATGATCCAACTGAAACTGAAAACCAAGAGGGTTCCCACTCTAAAGAGGAGAATAAACCGGGGTGATCGCCCCGGTTTATCATTATGGACTTCATCAAAGACTTCCGATTATATGAATAAAACGAATCTGCTTCCATGTATATGTTTGGACGAGATTTACGTTATATCTGTCGTCGGTATGGGTGGAGACATAAATTTGATCTATCCCAAAAGGCGATCCAAATTTCGTGACTACCAATGTATGGTTAAAATGAGGACCTCCTTGGAAGGAAAGTTGAATTAAATCTCCAACTTCAACATTGGTTGGATTAGTTACATTACCAAACGGACCTTTGGTTTGATTAGAGACTAAAAAATTATATAAAAAGTTGACTCCGGTCCATGACGGTGATTTTCGGTTAGGGTCAATATAATACCAGCCTAGGGTTGAATGGTAATTCATACCCGCTCCGCCGGCCAAAAGGACTTGTGAAGCAAAATTTGTGCAATCCCCGCCGAGTTGTGAATAATCATAAAAGGCGGGATTTCGGCTCAGAGCCCATTTAATAGCATAGTTTAACGCCGCTTCACGGTCATATGGAATGAAATTCCGGCTATTAAGCATTAGTATACCCCCGATTTTATACTATGTTTAATAACCGGAAAATGCCTTTAGGGGGATTATTTTTTACATCCTATCTCAATCCTCAGTCACGCCTACCTAAGTTTTCTACATTTAAAGTTTTACTGACCTGACGTAGTTCTTCTTCAAACTTGCCTAGTTCGGCAATGATTTTTGAAAATGTATTGCTGAACCGGTTGTCCTTTTTCCCTACATCTTCTAATAATTGACGCGCGCTTTCCAATCGGTTGGCGGCTTGGATAACTTTTGTCTCATCTAAAGTGCTCACTTAAGATCCTCCATAGTAAGTGTATTTTCTTACTTTAAGTATTAAACGGCGCTGCTGATTTTAACCAAAAAAATAATCAGGCATGAGGCAAGAGCAGGAGTATGAAAATCATTTTTTTGCCTTAACCCGTTTGATTGCCCTGCCAAAGCCGGGGATGTGGTTCCCTTATGAAATTATTTAATTTAAAAAAGGGGAAAAACGGAAGAAAACCGAATTTATGATCTTTAATATGTAATGTGTTAATTATGGGACGAAACTTAGGGATATCAATAATAAAAAAATGAGAGAAAGTATTTTTAATGACCGGACTCAGATTGTTTTCATTGGATGATGCTTTGAGATTAACTAGGACAGAAGTGATAGAGCTACATAAGGAATATCTCAATGCCAGTTTAGTGAATCTGATGGAGAAATTCGTGGTTTATCGAGCTTTATACGGAGAAGGTCAACTTTGGATTAGGCCTGAGAGGATGTTTTTGGAAAAGGTAACGTTGGATGGCGAAGAAATGCCGAGATTTAGTTATCTTGATGAAATATCTTAGAATAACCCAATATTACAAGGAGGTGTTAGCTTTGAGGAAATTTTACAAACTATTTTTTATATTATTGTTACTCGTATTGATCGTTCCGAGCTTAGCATTTGGAGAAAACTATTTTTTATATGATTTTGAAAAAAGTAGCATCTGGCATTTGGGGGAAAACAGCACTGAATTTGTTGAAAAAATTGCTATCGAAAAAAACCCCGATTTATTAATGGAGACTATCATTCCCAATAAGTTTATTGCGATATACACTCCTGAAGAAAAAGTAAAAAAGAAAGGAGAAAACATACCGGGACAATTAACGGTTTTTAATGTTGAAACGAACCGAACCGAAGATATCATCGAACTGGGTTATTACCCATTTCGTTGGGATTATACAAAGGATCACCAACACTTTTTTATATCATACCGGGTTGCTCCCGATGAGGATCTTTTTGAAGTTCTCCATTACAATGTCATAGAGCAGACTACTGAGAAATTAAAGTTTGCCAGTGAAAACATTTATGATCTTGCTTTATCCCATAATCAAGACCAACTTTTGGTAATAACAAGTGGTAAAAAAATTGTTCCACAGTTATTTGTCTTGGATTATGCTCCGCTAAAAATTCAACAGAGTGCATTGGCGGGTAAGAACCCCGATCGATTATTTATTTTGGGTGAGAATCGGATTGCCTTGCTTGACTGGGACCGGCAAAAAGATCAGGATGGATCAGTCAAGGTAATTGATACCAATAGTTGTACTGTGGTAAAAGAACATGTTTTTAAACCGATGAATGTCTATACTCAATGGTTGGAAGATGAAAAAATATTGATATTGGTAACCGGTAATATCAAGATGGGTTCATTCGGTTTAAAGGGAGAAGGGGATTTCTTAAAAATTACCGCTGATGAATTTATCGTGAACCATACCGAAAAGCCTTGGTTGGATTTTGAGTATCTTGTCGATAAGAACCGCCTTTATGTCCTTTACGAAAGTAAAATTGAGATTATTGATTATCATAATTCAACATCACAAGTGATAAAGACCGGGACGAATACCTATTCAACCAGTGGCTATATTCATTTATTTCAATTCAAACGACTACCCGATATGGAAATGGCAGTAATCTATTGTATGCGGAGCGGCAATTTTAAGTTTTTTGATTTAGGGACCAACAGCATATTAGGCGATGTTAAATGCGGTAAATCCAGGTTTTTAGCCACTTTATTCGAGGTAGACGCTAAAGCGGTGATCAATGTAAATACGGAGAAGAATAAGTTTTACATATTAAACCGGGCCACTAAAGATATTACTGTACTTGAAAGTGATTTTAAAAAGAAAGAATTTATTGATTTCAACGAGCCGCTTTTAAATATGTATCAGGTCCAAAAACCGAATTTATTAACTTTGGTTACCACCAATAAGAAGATCTATCAATTGAATTACCAAAATAATGCTTTATCGGTGATCCATGAATTCGCGGAAGAGGTCAAGTACACCTATTTCTATGAAGATAACAACCGGCTAATCGTATTATCTAATAAAGAATTATTAGTAATGGATACTAAAACATTGGAAATTAAAAACAAATTTTTGTTATATGGAAACCCGAATGAGCAATATTCAAAAGTGAGTCAGGGTTCGTTACGATATTATTTTATCAGGGCGCTTTAAAAGGTCTATTTATATTCTAACCTGGAATAAGCTTTATTATATGAGCGAGTTTCATATATCCTAGATTTATCATTTCGATAAAATATATTGTTAGATTAATTGTATCGAAATCTTGCTAAATGTATGTATGAAACCGCCTAAAATCATAATATATAGGGGGTATTTTAACAATTGCTTCTGAGTAGAAAAACATTTTTTAATCAAGGAACAAGTTCAGTTCATAAAGTTTTCAGGAACTTACAATATCTTTGATCCTGAATCGCAGCAACAGATCGGTATAGTTAAGGAAGAACCAAGCGGTTTGGTTAAATTTTTAAGATTTTTTATCAGTAAATTAATGCTTCCAACTAAGGTTGCCGTTTATGAAAAAGGAGAACCGAGCCCCTTTTTTTCAATTGAAAAGCCTTTCAGCTGGTTTCGCTCCAAAGTCGGTATCTACGATCGGAACGGATCGTATTTGGGGTATTTTCGTAGCAAACTGATGACATTGGGTGGCGGATTTTTCGTCTTTGATACTAATGAACGTCAAATTGCTGAAATCAAAGGCGATTGGAAGGGTTGGAACTTTAAATTTTTGGATAACGAAGGAAAAGAACTGGGTGTTATCACTAAAAAATGGGCTGGAATAGGGAGGGAATTATTCACTTCAGCCGATAATTATATTATTTCAATTAACGATATGGTTGAGGAAGGACCGGAATTTAGTACCCTGTTATTGGCGGCAGGGTTGGCGATTGATATTGTGTTTAAGGAAGAAAAATAACTGAAAATTCATCTGATAAACAGCCCTAGTTGACCGCCGAACGGCTAACGCTAGGGCTGTTTGTTTGTTAAAAAAACTTCAGTTAACTTCTTTATTTTCCGATGGTTGGTCGGTAAGTTCCCGGCTTTTTTCCCCTAAAACCGATTGAAAACCGAAATCAAATAGATTGATACTGTCATTATACATGGTTCCGGATTTTAAAACCACTGAGATTAGGGTGGTATCGTTTTGAGTGGCGGAGGCGACCAAACATTTGCCGGCGCGCCTGGTATAACCGGTTTTAATTCCGGTGGTATACGGGTATTGCCAAAGTAACTTATTGTGATTGGTTAATGAACGGGGTAAATTAGAACGGGAACTGGGAACGGTAGCGACCTTGGTTTGAACGATCTCGGCAAATACCGGGTTTTTTAAGGCATACCCGGCAAGTAAAGCCAGGTCGTTAGCGGTAGTATAGTGATTTACCGCCGGTAATCCGCTCGCATTTTTAAAACTGGTTTTATTCATTCCCAGTTGGCGGGCTTTGGCGGTCATTAGCTGAGCAAAACGGGTCTCGGAGCCGGCAATATATTCGGCAATGGCTGTAGCCGCATCGTTTCCGGATGATAACATCAAGCCATAGAGGAGACCGTGTAAGGTGTCCTCTTCTCCTGAACGTAAATTCATTCTGGTACCAGGCATCGCTGCAGCGTGGGAACTGACCTTTACCTTTCCCTCAAGATCTCCTTTTTCAATAGCTAGGATGGCGGTCATGATTTTGGTGGTGCTGGCCGGAGCCATGACTGCTTTCGCATTTTTAGAATATAGCGTTTCGCCGGTTACCGTATTGATTAGGACTGCGGCTACTGCATTTACCGATGGTCCAGTTACAGCATCAGTTATGGTCGCAATCGAAAAAACCATGCAAAATAATAACGCCCAAATCCAGTGTTTCATGTTGTTTCCACCTTGAAGAGATAATTTTTTTTTAGAATGGTCCGGATTAGTTTAATTGTTCAAACATTTTATTAGTTTTTGATCATTGTTAGTTTCGGCATGTAAGCTGGTTTTGTAAAGAATAAATTTGAAAAAAAGATAATAGTCAAAATTTAATTTATCAACGGCAATTTACTTATAATCTTTTTCCCTTAATTTGAAGTACTATCTATGAAGCTCATTAATTTATTTGCTATTTCAAGATTGGGTGATAACGGCTTTGACGATTTAACCGATGGAATAATAAAAGATTTTAGTATTCTTTTATCCGCACTATTATCACCAGTTAGAACTACAACCATATCCAAATCGGGAATTATTATTATCATAACTGAATGTTTCCCATAACTACCCCATGCCTTATAAGCATTAAAAGGTAAATCAGTATATACCCACCATTGATATGCGTAACCTGAGCCACGTCCAAAACCTGACTCTACTGAAATATGGTTCTTGGTTGATTCTATGACCCATTGTTCCGGAATAACTTGTTTATCTTGCCATCGTCCTTTCCGCAAGAATAAGTATCCTATCTTTGCTATATCAAAAGAAGATAAATGAAGGCCCCAGCCAGCGGTTGAATGTCCTTGCTGATCTTTCCACCAGTTAACCTTAGTAATCCCAAGTGGTTTAAATATTTTCTCTGTTGCATAAGCTTGTGCAGATTTACCAGTAGTTTTTTGAATAATTACCGATAGAAGTTGCGAACCCCCGCTGTTATAATTCCAAACTTGACCCGGCTCCTCAATCATAGGTTGATCAAAAACATATTGGCCCCAGTCAGGGGAATGGCTCATTTGATTTGAGTTTATATTGGGATTATCAGACCATTGTATCCCGCTGGACATGGTCAGTAAATGATAGAGAGTTAGTTTTTTCTTACGTTCATCAAGATTTTGAATGTTTTTATATTCGGGGAAAAAGCTCAAAACGTTATGATTAATGTTTTTAATATAGCCGTCCTCGATTGCATTTCCAATTAAAGCTGAAACAATGCTTTTGGTGCAAGAATGAATGTGATGAATGTCTTTTAGTAAATATGATTGATTATAGTCAGTTATAAGATAACCGTTTCGGATGATGATAATCCTGCCTTGATTTCCAAAGATTTTATACATGTTCAACAAAGCTTGAGAGTCCATTCCTTGCTGTTCGGGAGTAGAGGTTCGCCATTCTTTCTCGGGAAAATAGTTTTTGTTTTTAAAAGACTCATGCGAGTGAGCAAACCCCATTAAGCAAGGAATATAAATTAACAAAAGAATGAATAAGATTTTGTTGTTCATATAATCCTCCTAATTAATCAGACCATAAAAACAACATCGGATTCACCGGTCGGTCCTGCTCCCGGACTTCAAAATGCAGGTGAGGTCCGGTGGAACGGCCGGTATTTCCGGAATAGGCAATGACATCGCCTTGTTTGACTGTATCTCCGGCTTTAACCGACGCCTGGCTTAGCTTGGCGTAATAAGTCGAGTAATTGTTTTGATGCTCGATGATAACTAAGATGCCGTAAGCCCCGGTTCTTTCGGCTTTAACCACCTGCCCGTCGGCGGATGCCTTTACCGGAGTTCCGATGGGGAGGGGAATGTCAATTCCCGAATGTACCCTAGAAATTTCGGTAATCGGGTCTATTCCCAAACCGAAAGGGCTACTGACTTTGGTGAAAGGAACCGGTTTCATGAAATTAGGATATGAAACGGTCGGGTTTTCTTCTGACTGGGATGAGTTTTTTTCGGTTCCGGGCTTAGCCTGAGTATTATCTTGATTAATAAAGATTAACGGATCGACCGGTTGGCCTTTTACCCGGATCTCGTAATGTAAGTGTGGCCCTGTAGTTATGCCGGTATTGCCCGAATATCCGATAACGTCACCTTGTAAAATAGTTTGCCCCGGTTTGACTGATAAGGAACTCAAGTGGGCGTAAACTGTAGAGATTCCATCTTGATGAGCAATTTCCACCATTAAACCGTAACCTCCGGCAAACTCTCCTTTTATCACTGTCCCGTTAGCGGTGGCTTTAATCGTGGTGCCTATTTGGGCTTTAATATCAATTCCAATATGTAATTTTTCTACTTTTAATTTTTCATGAAAACGCTTACCGAAAAAAGAGACAATATTACCGTTGATAGGCATAAGAGACGGGATATCGGAAGCGGTAACATTTGAAACATCAGTTTTTGGTTCGATAGTATCCTGGATACTAATAGATGTCGGAGCGGTTTCGTGGTTGGTTTTGGAAATTGGGGCTGCATTATTCGGTTGTTCCGATTGTAAATACTCGGTTTGATTTATATTAGGCGAAGACATAGAACCCTCAGTAGCAATCGCTGCCGGACCAAATATGGCAACAGTGACGATTAAAAAAACAACGATAGTTATTGCAGTAATACACATTTTCGTGTTTATGAGAGAACGTCTTTGGATGGGGTTGAGTATCTGACCGATTCTCGATTTGATTGTTTTAAGGGAACTTACTCCAAGTGCGGCGACAGGATGGTTCGGACGGCTTTCTCTAAGGAAGTTCAATAAATGGGTAGCATAATCGCTCGGTTTAATTCCATAATTTAAAACCCGATCATCGCAAGCTTTTTCCTGCTCTAGACGAAGTATTCGTAATGCCAACCAAGCCAATGGATTGAACCAATATAAAGCGACAATGAATCGGGTGATGAAATAGGTTAAAGTGTCATTTCTTTTGATATGCGACAATTCATGCAGTAGGATACATCTCCGCTCTTCGGTCGTGTATTTTTTGAAAGTATAGGGTAGGTAAATGAATGGCCGAATTAGGCCAAAGGTGAACGGGGTGCGGGAATTAGCTCCGTTAATCAGTTGAATTGGGCGATTAATTTTAAACTCAGCGCATAAGTTTTTAAGGGTTTTATTCCATTCCAGATCGGAAAGAGAATTCCCCTTTTTTTTCATTCGGTAAACTGCATAGATACTTATTAATAAATATGTAATTAGAAATAGTGAGCCTGCAAACCAGATTATGAAAGTAAGAAGCGCCAAGTAATACTGGATTCCTGGATTGTTGTATTCCGATGATAATATCAAGGCGTTGGAATTTGTCTCAGAGGCGACCGTGGGCTCAAAATTGCTATAATTGGAATTCGGAATATTTGCATCGGTTCTTAATAAACTATTATTTTGGCAATCCCATTGCTGTTGAAATGAGGGAAATTCAAAAGTTAAAACCGGCTCGGGTAAAAACGGTAATAAGGACAACATAGAAATTGATATGAATATCAAAAGATGGCGAAATTCAGCAGCTGATTTTTTACGAATAATGTTGATGATTAGTGGAACTATCAAAATGATACTGGCCTTAATAAAAATATTAAACATGGAATTCAACCAAATAGCGAAGAAATCGTTGTTAAGCAGACTTTTAAACATTTATTTTTCCTCCTTCCGGGCGTCTTCGATCATTCGGGCGAGACGGTTTAATTCTTCATCATTAAGGTTATCTTTTTTTAGTTCCAAAAGGGCGGCAACAGCTTGTTCTACCGAGTTGTCAAAGAAAGTATCGAGCAGATTTCTAACAACTGATTTAATCGCATTTTGCCTAGGTATAATAGGATGGTAAATATATTTATTGCCTGAGGTTTCATGTTGTAAATGTCCTTTCTCCTCCAAGATACGGAGCAAAGCTCGGACGGTTGAATAATTGACACTTTCGCCAAGTCCAGCTTGGACTTGAGAGGCTGTAGCCGATCCTTTTCGGTAAATGATCTCCATGATTTGACGTTCACGTCGGCTCATTTCTTCAAAGACTTCCATTTTTAAAATACCTCCTGGGTTATGCGCATAACAATTTATGCTAAAATTTTAGCAGGGAAGGAGATGGGTGTCAAGACGAAAGTGTTAAAATTTTAGCATACTTATAATTGTTTTTTTTATGATGACAATTAATAATTTGTACTTTTACTGGTCAGACGTAACAGGAGCCGCCAGTTGGGGCGGCTCTGTAGTTATTAATAGCTCTTTAGGTAAATGACATAAACCATTAATAGATTTATAAAAAACAATTTGACTCAAATTATGTTTTATGTTGTTTATCTGTTTAACCTGGATACTAAGAGGGTTGACCCCTTAAATCTGAGTCAGCCCCTTAGTATCACTTCAAAAACAAGTCTAGGTTGTAACCTTATAGATTAGATTTTACCAACGCCAGCGTTGTTGGTGACAGTGGATTGTACTGTCGAGACCGATTCTAAGGTATAAGAATAGGACGGGGTGTAAGAACAAGTTGAACTTATAGGCACATTACCGGTGCAGTTTGTAAAGGTGTTATTGCTTACATCCCAGTAACCAATCACATCACTATCCAAGGAGCAAATCGGGTTGTTAACATTTACAAAAACATTATTCTCGATTCGTAATTTGGCGTTAATTCGGGAGTTAATTCCGCTGGTGGGAACATCGTAATAATAGTTGTTGTAAATATGCCCTTGGCCGCCCCGGTATAACGGTAAACGGGAATTAATGTTGATAAAGGAATTATGGTGAGAAGTAAGTCTCCGGTCATTGGTATCGCTTTCCGAAGAACCGCATAAGCTAGCCTTCCAACTGTCATGCAGTTTATTCCAGGAATAAGTTAGGTAGGAGGAGTCGGCTTTAGCATCCAACAAAGCGTCATAATAATCTTTGTCGACACCGTCAAATTCATTATATAATTCGCAGTGGTCGACCCAGACATTATTTACCGGACCTTCGATACTGATACAATCCTTATCACCGATCAGGACATTATGAACTTTCAAGTTGCGAAGGATAACATTGCTGGTGCGCATCAGCTTGATACCGATACCGTTAAATTCGCCTTTGGTTCCAACCCCAATGATCGAGATATCCTCAACGTCTTTGATGTTAATCTTAGTATCGTCGGAGTTGCCTGCGGTAATCGTACCGTTTACATAGATGATTCTTGGTCCACCCAGGTCAATAGCAGCTTGCAAATCAGCGCCGTTAGTTACGGTAACGGAAGCTCCGCCAGCCCCACCGGTGGTGCCCCCATTTAAGGTGGCGAATCCAACCAGGTTAAAGTTGACTGATCCGCTGCCGGATCCTGTTGTGGGAGTCGGTGTTGGAGTTGCCGAAGAACCGGAAGTCGGTGTTGGTGTCGGTGTAGCAGTCGATCCCGACCCGTCGGTAACGACTACATCGTCAAACTTAACGGCAGTTTTCCAACCAATTAGCCCGGCCACGCCCGAGGTCAGTCCGGAGGCAGTGGCGGAAAGCACTTGAGTGCCGTTGACATATGCTGTCAGGGTAGTTCCGATGACAGACAGTTTAATTGTATACCAGGTGCCGACGGTGAAGGTATAACTGGTTGAATCTATTACAGTAGTGCTACCATTTATTTTTTTGCGAAGTTCCAAAGTCCCGCTTTTAACGGCTACTGCATAATAATTATTTCCGTCCGTCATCCGGGCGCAAACTAAAACTGGGTTAGAGCTATTGAAACTAACAACTTTGACTTTGGCCTGTACTGATTGATCAGTCCAAGTCGTAGAGGTATTTAACCAAGCCCGGCCTTCGGCACTGGTGCTGGATTGATAAAATACATAGGAGCCATCGGTTACAACCGACCAGGATCCGTACTGAGTAGTCCAGTTGCTATAGCTGCCGGATTCGAAATTATCGCTGAAACTAGCAGCGAATGTTAGGGCTGTTATGCTTAAACAAAAGATTAGGCTTAGGACCAAACTAAATAAATATTTGTTTCTCATAATTTTTGCCTCCTTTTTAAATTTAGGCGGTTTCATAATTCCTTTTTCTGGCTTCGCATACAATATATTGATAGAATAAAATAAAACTTACACTATATATTGTATGCGGAGATAAATTTTTGTAATTATGAAACTCGCTCAATTAATTGGTAACTACTACGTCGTAACTTAATGAATGTTTTCCAACGGATTAGTCCGGCCACATCAGAGGTCCGGCTGGAGTCGGTGGTGGAAAGCGCTTGAGTACCGTTGACATGTTCCGTCAGGGTAGTTCCAACGACGGATAGTCTAAAAAAATACTTATTCTTCATAACCTTACCCCCTTTTTAGATGAGACCGGTCTCTTAGAAATGGTGCGCTAAGTCATATGAATTCACCCCCTTTAAACAATTGGGCGTCTTGAGAGTATCTTCATATGATGCATGGCCTTTTCGGTTCTGGGCATGGCTGTTTATTTGAAAAAATGTTTTACAAATAAAACATAACAACCTTTCCCTAATTTGATTATACAATATTTATCATAAAAAGCACGAACTTTTTTACTCATTTTACCTTTGCTTACATTTACTACCTGTGAAAATGAGAAAAAATTTTTTTGCTTTTTTTATTATTTCACCTTGGATTATCAATATGGGTGGAGAAGGGATCGATAAAGAGGCGCCAGAAGGTTTGCTGGAGATTAAAAAAAGCCGGTTATTGTTTGATAATTATTGCTTCAAATGGAAATGTGATCTATTCTAACTAATTTAATACGGTTCGCGAAAAGATGGGTTTAGACATTTTTCCACGAACCGTACCTTATCAATGCTGCCCTTATATATAATAGGGAGATAATAACGAATTAATAGTATTTCACCGGAGTGAAGCGTTCTTGTCGAATAAATCCGGGAGGTTGTCTTTGAGAAAGTTGAAAGCGTCCGGGTTCTTCTGCTTGATAATGGTTGGCCGCAAGCTATTAAGCATATAGTAGTCGCCATCTACTTTATTAGCGATCAGCGAAAATGACTTTCCGTCCGCTAGTTTCAATTCGATCCGGTAATCCGGTTGATCCAGGCCGTATTTGGCAAGATTGTTAAGATCATCGTCATTTTCATGAGTCCATAAGGAATTTAACCCTTCAATGATTCTATTAATATCGTAGGCGATCAGTTCTTTCCGGTAAGGCTCGGTTAAACTCCATTTTCCATTGGCATTAAGCATCCGAAATACTCGGCCTTGGTTGGTGCTGATTGTCAGTTCTTGTACTTGTTCCTGTTTTACATTTACTACTTTGCGTTCCCGAAGGTAACTTAGTTTCGGAGAGAGATTGTTTTTAATATCTTTCATAATAACCACTACATCTTGTTGACCGGCCAACCGGGCGTAATACATTTCGGGGATAGGGCTTTCGGAACCGATATATAAAGTCTTCGGTTCCCCTTTTATGAGATTAACAGTAACAGTTAGGGACGGTTGATCCAGGCCATAATTGGATAAATCAACGGCGTTTTTTATGGTAGTGGGAGTCCTAATCTCTTTCAAGGAAGCTAACATTATACTGATAGTCCCGGGATCGGTGATATCGTTGATCGGGGAAGTTATAAACCAGTTTTTTTCCGAGTTTTTTCGAAGGCTAGTTTTTAACTCTTGGCCTGTTTCTACATTAGTGATATCGAAACCAATAATATCGGATTCCGACAATTTAAGGACCAGATTTTTATTGACTGCAGTTTCTTGAGTGGTAATTAACCACCAGGCGATCACTCCCAATATAACCAAAATTACCATCAAGATTAAAGTCATATTTTTTTTAGTTTTCACCGGGATCTCCTCCTCAACCAGATAAATCCGCCCAAAATCAAAATTGCAGCCGGCAGGACTAACAATACAAACCAGCGAATCAAATTCGTATGGAGGGGTGATAAAACGACCTTAGTTATTTGAAATTGTTTCGGAGCGATGGTAATTCGTTCCGGTTGTCCTAACAACCAATTGGTAATGTTATAAAAGAAGTTCAAATTTCCGGCTTCGGTAACAAATTGGTCATCTAAAAAATTGGAATTGGCGATTACCACGATCCGGCCTTCCTTACCGTTAAATGTACGGCTGGCCACGATTCCTAAAGGAATGGGACCGGCAGTTTCGTAAGAATCTTGTTTGACTTTACCGCCGCGGTCGGTTTCACCCCAGGATTTCCGGCTGCTTTCAAGAATCACTTCTACTTTGGCTGGACCGGAATAATTTTTGATCTTGGATAAACTTCGGTTAAATGGAAAGGTCAGGTTAGTGAAAGTTTCATTGAGGTTTCGGGTAATTTCATGCTCCAAATAATTCGGGATAATCATGGTATAATCGAAAGCGCTCCGTTTTTCCATGTCCAGAACCACACTATCCTCGGTATCGATTCCCCATTGATTGATCAGTCTGACC
Organism: Bacillota bacterium; assembly: GCA_023415835.1. Taxonomy (GTDB): domain Bacteria; phylum Bacillota; class UBA4882; order UBA8346; family UBA8346; genus JAAYHS01. The sequence continues at coordinate 22,371 of JAEZJK010000058.1, read as the reverse complement.
AGATTCGACAACTGGGCTTTGGTTGGAGGAAAGTCTAAGAAAATCATGACCCGGCCGCCCTGCTCCAGATATTTCTCGATCATGTTTATCTCGGCCCTGGTCAAATCGGATTTAGGACCGGCAATGATCAACTGGGAGCAGTTATCGGGTATTTTTTCATCTTTCATTAATTCAAGATAACCCACTTTATAACCGGCGCTTCTGATATACTCACGGGCTGTTTGGTAAGTTTTTTCGCCATGTCCGATTAAGATTTGGATGTATTTGGTATCAGCGTCAATTAGTTTATAGATGGTCCTGGTTATGGCCTGTTCACCGATGAAAGTCTCATTACCGTTAGGATCTTCTCGAAAGACCTCCCAAGGCAATACCTTAAGATCTTTATCACCTAACCGAAATACCAGTGTGCCAAGTTCCCGAATCTGAAACTGCATTGCTTCTGCTTGATTTTTATAAGGATCAATGGTTTTATAAATAATTTTACCGCTGCGCCTTTGAAATTCCTGGATCAGGTCAATAATGGCATTACGATTGGTGTCGCCGGAGAAAAAACCGTAAATGTTCAAATCGTTTGGCTGCCGGTTAAGTTCTTCGATAGCTTGGAGGGACTGTTCGCTTAGGGAATAAAGTTTATTGTTAGTCAAATCAAAACTAAAGTTAAACCGAAATGCAATCAAATTAATAATCACTGCGGCGATAATTACGATTAAGGCAATTAGAAATCCGTTGCAGTTAAAGAAAAAACGGCGTAGATCAGGGCTGGTTTTTTCAATGTTTGGCTTTGCTTGGCTCATCATCTCCACCTCCGCGCTTCCATGTGCCTAACAGTTAAAAACAGGAAAACACCGATGTTTGATAAGTAAAAAACGATACTTTTTGTATCAATCACACCTTTGTTAAAATCTTGGTAATACTTGAGCAAAGACAAGTTGCCGATAATTTCGCCCATTTTACCGCCCATGGAATTAGCTACCCAGCCAAGGAGCCAATAAGACAACAGGATTCCAAAACCGGCTAAACCGGAAATTATTTGACTGTCGGATAGGGAGGAAGTGAATAAACCGATCGCTAAAAAGGTTAATCCGGCTAAAATCAATCCGGCCATACTGGAAAGAACCGGTCCCAAGTCGGGCTTGGCAAGGGAAAAGACGATCGAAAAGTGAAAAAGCAGCAAACTCAACATTACTAAATAAGATACTGCCAAGGCCAAGTATTTTCCAAAAATATATTCAGCGGTTGTAATGGGAGAGGTCATATATAGCTCTTCGATCCCCATTTTCCTTTCTTCGGCCAGAGTACGCATGGTCATCAGCGGAGCCATAAAAAGGAATACCAGTAAAACATTTGATAAACTGAATTGCAAATTAGCCACGCCATAGGTTACAAAAACTCCCGTAAAGAACATTCCGTAAAGAGTGATGAAAACAGCCATTATTACATAAGCGATCGGAGATAAAAAATAAGATGATAGTTCGCGTCGCATTATGGTGACGATTTTATTCATTGGCGGCGTCCTCCTTTCCGATAGGGGCGGAGACATCTTTCACTCGATTGGGTTGGGTATCCGCTTCAGTTGTAAGTTGTAGAAAAATTTCTTCCAAGCTCAGATTAACCGCCCTCATTTCTAATAGAGGCAGATCAGCCTTGGCAAAGGCTTTGAATAAAGTTTCTTGAAGGTTCCCATCAATCTGGCTTTGAACCAGAAAACGGCAATCAGTGTCCCGGACGGTTTCAAGAAAAGACCACTCCCGAATCTCCGGTAAGCTGCCCAATAAACCCTCAATATCAAATTGGGGGCCTTTAACAGTAATCTCTACTTTTTGGCCTTCTTTCAATTGTTGGGCTAGCCCATCCGGGGTATTAATCGCTACCAGTTGCCCTTTAGCGATGATAACCACCTTATTGCAGATTAAATTAACTTCGGAAAGAATATGGGAGCTTAAAATGACCGTATGTTCATGGGCCAGGTTACTGATTAGGTTTCGAATTTCAATAATCTGTTTGGGATCGAGGCCTACCGTCGGCTCATCGAGGATCAAAACCGGCGGAGAGTTTAACAGCGCTTGGGCCAATCCGACCCGCTGTTTATATCCTTTTGATAGGCTCCCGATTAGTTGTTGCCTAACTTGTTCCAGCCCGGTCAGTTGCATTACTCTTGTTGTCTCGGTGTTTAGTTCCTGCTTTTTGACCCCTTTCAATCGGGCGGCGAATTTTAAGTAACCACATACGGACATTTCCGGGTAAATAGGGGGAATTTCAGGTAAATAGCCTATTTGCTCCCTGACCCCGAGTGGGTCGTCGAATAAATCGCGCCCGCCCACTTTGATTGTGCCTTGGGTGGGGTATAAGTATCCGGTAATCATCCTCATAATGGTAGTCTTACCGGCCCCGTTAGGACCCAATAAACCTAATAATTCCCCCTTGGCCACATTAAAATTGATGTTTTTGACCCCGCGTTGATTCGGATAAATCTTAGTTAAATTTGAAACCTCAATCACTTTCGATCTACCTCCTTCAGTGATATGGTTTATTTGCAAATTTAGGTTTTAGAATTCACAAAATGTAATATATGGAGTTAAATTCGCGATCAGAACCATATATAAAAGTATAATTAATTATAAGTCCGAGTCTCGGTGATGCTTATGGAATCCCAATTATAGAGAGTGGTTACCAAATTTTTCTGTTTTAATATATTATACAATGAATATCAAAGTATAGGATAGCTTAAACTTATACAGGCGTATTTTCTTTATTGGATCGTGTAACGAAACGTTATTATAGAATGATCTGGGTTATAAAAAGGGGGCTGCTCGTTTGAGCAGCCCTTTTGGATTACTTCAAAAACAAGTCTAAGATGTAATCTCACAGATCAGATTTTGCCAACGCCAGCGTTATTGTTGACGGTGGATTGTACTGTCGAGACCGATTCTAAGGTGTAAGAATAGGACGGGGTGTAAGAACAGGTTGAACTTGTAGGCACATTACCGCTACAGTTGGTAAAGGTGTTATTGCTTACATGCCAGTAACCAATTACATCACTATCCAAGGAGCAAATCGGGTTGTTAACATTTACAAAGACATTGTTCTCAACCCGCAATTTGGCGTTAATTCGGGAGTTAACTCCGCTGGTGTCAATATCGGCATAATAGTTGTTGTAAATATGCCCTTGGCCGCCCCGGTACAACGGTAAGCGGGAATTAATGTTGATAAAGGAATTATGGTGAGAAGTAAGTCTCCGGTCATTGGTATCGCTTTCCGAAGAACCGCATAAGCTAGCCTTCCAACTGTCATGTAGTTTATTCCAGGAATAAGTTAGGTAGGAGGAGTCAGCTTTAGCATCCAACAAAGCGTCATAATAATCTTTGTCGACACCGTCAAATTGGTTATATAATTCGCAGTGGTCGACCCAGACATTATTTGCGGGACCTTCGATGCTGATACAATCCTTGTCCCCGGTAAGAACATGGTGAATTTTTAAGTTACGAATAATAATGTTGCTGGCGCGGGTCACCTTGATACCGATGCCGTTAAGTTCGCCTTTGGTGCCAACACCGATGATCGAGATATTGTCAACGTCTTTGACGTCGATCTTGCTTAAACCACTGGAGTTAGAGGTAGTAATCGTACCGTTTACATAGATAATTCTGGGTCCGCCCAATTTGACAGCAGCTTGCAAATCAGTACCGGTAGTTACGGTAACGGAAGTTCCGCCAGCTCCGCCGGTGGTGCCTCCGTTTAAGGTCGCAAATCCGACCAGGTTAAAGTTAGCAGAACCGCTGCCGGATCCGGTTGTGGGAGTAGGTGTTGCTGTAGCAGCCGGTTTCGGTGTCGGTGTTGCCGTAGCACCCGGTTTCGGTGTCGGAGTTGCTGTAGCACCCGGTTTCGGTGTCGGTGTCGGTGTTGCAGAAGAGCCCGAACCGTCGGTAACAACTACGTCGTCAAATTTAACTTGGGTTTTCCAACCAACTAGACCGGCTACGCCTGAGGTCCGACTGGAGTCGGTGGCGGTTAACTGTTGAGTACCATTAACATAAGCTGTTAGGGTAGTTCCGACGACACTTATTTTAATTGTATACCAGGTGCCGGTGCTGAAGGTATAACTTTTGGAAGTTAATACACTAGTACTGCCACTTACTTTTTTACGAAGTTCCAAAGTCCCGTTTTTAACGGCGACTGCGTAATAGTTGTTTCCGTCCGTCATCCGGGCGCAAACTAAAACCGGGTTAGAACTGTTAAAACTAGTAACTTTGACTTTGGCTTCTACTGAGTGATCAGTCCAGGTTGAGGAGGTATTTAACCAAGCCCGGCCTTCGGCGCTGGTGCTTGATTGATAAAATACTTTGGAGCCATCGGTCGTGATCGACCAGGACCCGTTTTGGGTAGTCCAGTTACTATAGCTGCCGGATTCGAAATTATCACTGAAATTGGCAGCGAAGGTTAGGGCGGTGATGCCTAAGCAAAGGATTAGGCATAGGGCAAAACTAACTAAATACTTACTCTTCATAAATTAGCCTCCTTATAGATTAATTGGTAACTACTACATCGTCAAACTTAACGGCGGTTTTCCAACCGACCAGGCCGGCCACACCCGAGGTACGGCTGGAGTCGGTGGTGGAAAGCTGTTGAGTGCCGTTGACATACGCTGTAAGGGTGGTTCCGACGACGGAAAGTTTAATGGTGTACCAAGTGCCAGTGCTGAAGGTGTAACTTTTGGAAGTTAATACACTAGTACTACCACTTACTTTTTTACGAAGTTCCAAAGTCCCGTTCTTAACGGCGACTGCGTAATAGTTATTGCCGTCCTTCATCCGGGCGCAAACTAAAACCGGGTTAGAACCGTTAAAACTAGTAACTTTGACTTTGGCTTCAACTGTTTGATTAGTCCAGGACGAAGAGGTATTTAACCAAGCCCGGCCTTCGGCGCTGGTGCTGGATTGATAAAATACCTTGGAGCCATCGGTTGTAACTGACCAGGATCCGTTCTGGGTAGTCCAGTTGCTATAGCTGCCGGATTCAAAGTTATCGCTGAATAACGTGCTTCCACTAGAAGCCGGAGTTGGGGTCGGAGTTGCGGAAGCCGTAGTTGGAGTCGGCGTTGGTGTTGGTGTTGGTGAAGCCGAAGTCGGTTTCGGAGTCGGGGTCGGAGTTGCGGAAGCTGTAGTCGGAGTCGGAGTTGCACTTGAAGTTGAACTGAAATTTGCTCCGATATTGGCGCCGTTAACACCCGCGCCGATCAAATCGCTGTTAGAAGCGAGCTTCAAGAAATTACCAAGGTTCGGCGAACCGTCCGCGTTCCGGGGAACGATTACAATACCATTGGTGGTCGGAGCGGTCAGGCTGACGAAATCAGCGTCGGTAAGAGTTAAACCCTTGGCGCTTTGGGCGGCTCCGTTATTCCACCAGATGTTAGTGTTTTGATAATTGCTAATAGCATCTACATGGTCATTGTTGCTTGTTCGGGCCGGTTTGTAAGATAAACAGTTTTTGGCCACATGGGAACCTTCATTAAAAGTATAGTTATATTTCCCACTGGTTGCAGCATTATTGTAAGATGTGCAATTGGTCAGTGTGATCGCACCGGGGTTGCTGTTAAAGGTAAATCCGTGGTTGATATTGTTGAAAGCGATGCAATTTGTAACGATGTGGTTCACAGCAATATCCGATCCGCCGAGTTTGAACCCGTTTTTGTCGCCGTCGGAGGCGCCTTGGCCAGTGGTAGTTTTACCGTTGTTATGGGCGATGCAGTTCTTAAGGGTTACTACGCCGATAGGACCGGTATCTGCCTTGGCGTAAAGATCCCAACCGTCGTCTACGTTATAGGCGGCGATACAGCCGTCGAAGACGTTGCCCGGACCAGATGTAAGCTTACAGGCAAAACCGTCCGCATCCTCACCGTTGTCGGTGTCAAAGTTGTTATAAGAATAACAGTTTTTAATCGTGTTGTAGCTAGGCCATTCACTTGCAGTAGCATCTGAGGCATATCTAGAGATTTGTAAGCCGGAATCACGGTTGGCGTATAAGATACAATTCTCGACGATGTTATAGTTGCCGCCGACAAACATGCCATTATCGCCTGCGCCTGTGACTTGAATTCCTTTAATATGCCAATAGTGGCCGAAGAGTTGTATCCCACGGTTGGCTGAGTTAAAGGCCTGGGCTGAGAAATTCAGGATCGGCGTTTCGCTGCCATAGGCATAGATTTTTTTGTAGGCGCTGGAACTACCATTGTTGCCGCGGGCAATCGTTATGGTCGACGAATAATTATAGGTGCCGCCGCGCATATAAATGGTAGTACCCGCTACCGCGCTGGTGATCGCCGCTTCTAATGTAGTCGGCGAACTGATGGTGCCGGCGTTGGAAGCGGATCCGCTCGGAGATACGTAAATCTCTCCAGCAGAAAATACCATCGGAACCAAAGCGGTAAAAGCACAGATACAGATGACTAGGCTTAAAACCAAATTACGAAAAAACTTCTTGCTCATACCTTACCTCCTTCAAAATTGGGTCGCCTATAACCAAATGATTATTTGATTGCCACCCCCTTTCAAAACTTAAAAACCAATATTTATGCATAGATTAAACTATGTGTCGAAATTAGCATACTCTTACTAGATTTTCCAGATTAAAACGGATCAATTTCAAAATTGAACGTACAAATTTAGCCAAAAAATATTGATTTTAAATTCTAAATGGCAAATAAAATTTCAGGGCAACTTGGATACTTTGGAAAAACCGATTTTTCTTAAACCTAACGAAATAGTGGAATTAAATTAATTTTTCTAAGCTTGGCATCTTCTTGCAATTCAAAAAACGTTTTTTTAAACATGTTACCTAAATTTTAGGTTATCTTAGAAAACGCTCAAAAGAGTAACGATTATAATCGTAAATTATTTGTGTGTACATATTAAACTAAAAAATACAGTTAATTAATTTAATTTTAACATCGCCCCAAAAACAAGTCAATATATTGGAACTAAAAATAATTATACTTTGTATCAGAGTAGTGTCTTTAATAGGCTTCATTAAATTATTATCTTCAAAAATAATGGACTGACAATTAGCCATAATTATCATGACAAATTGAAGCAAAAGTGTCTTGGGATTAAATTAATCGGAAATATTTTTGATTGGGTGAAATGCTCCAAACAAGTTGTCGACCCCGATTATTAAATAAATTAGACCGAAACCGCATCTTTGGCGATAACTTCAACTCCGCATAAGGTGTCGGATATCGGGCAGCGTTCTTCGATTAATTCAATTAATTTATCAATATTCTCTTTGGGTGAAGGGGAGTCAATCTTTAGCAGATACCTGATTTGTTGATAGCCTACCCGGGCATTAGGGTCTTTACCTAAGAAACCGTCGGGGTTGAGATCCCCCTCCAGATCAACCGAGATCCCTTTTAATTCAACATTGCATTTTTTCGCAAAAGAAGCGGCGCAGATACACATACAACCGCCCAATGAACATAAGAGCATCTCCACCGGGTTCATGGCCTTGTTCTCGCCGCCTAATTCGAGGGGTTCGTCGACCCCAACCGAGAAGTTGCGGGTTCCGCCTTCGCAATATACGCCTTTCCCCATCCAGGCCATGGAAGCTTTAAAAATAATATTTCCCATCAAAAAAACCTCCCGAAGATAGTCTTTTCCTTTCGGGAGAATTTTTATTAGGGTAAGATTTGAAAAAGAGAAAGACTGAGGTTTCCCCCAGCCTTTCAAGCCGATTATTATTTTTTCTAGTTGATATCAATCTTACGTGCTTCTGACGGCGTCACCTCCTTTTTAGGAAGGTTTATTTTCAGGACCCCGTCTTTGTATTCGGCTCTGACATTGTCGGCATCAAGATTTTCGAAAACAAAAGTCCTAAGTAGCCGGCCGGTCCGACGCTCTTTCCGTAGGTAATTGCCTTTGGCCTCTTCAGTGACCTCATCCCGTTTGGCGGAGATGGATAAAGCCCCATCTCGATACGCCACTTCAATATCATCTTTGGCAAACCCCGGTAATTCGGCTTCAATCATGTAATCCTTATCTGTCTCACTGATATCGGCCTTAAAACTATCCAAATTTGATTTAAAGAAATCATCGTTGAAAAGATCCGGCCACCGGTCAACATTTCTTAATCCGAAAGGAACTAAACTAAACGTTTGAATCACCCCCCTTGAATAATTAACTATGTTAATTATCTTGATTTCATTTTATAGGAAAAAAAGGAATAACTCAAAACCGATTTTTCACTGAATTTGAGGAAGATACCTAATTTATATTATTAATAATTAACTATATTAATTAATTATAGTTTTGCTTCTTTTATCACCCGGATGCTCGGGCTGGTAAAGATATACCAAAGCGAGTTTCATTGTTGTTAAAATCTAACGAGAAGTTTTCAAACTGCAGGGAACCTGCAGCCGAATAGCGAAAGATCCAAAAAAAATAAATTAAGGTTTTCGATGTCAAATTTTGTTCATCTTCATGTCCATAGCCAATACTCTCTCCTTGACGGGGCGGCTGAGATTAACCAGTTAATCCAAAAGGTCAAGGGACTTGGTATGCCAGCAGTGGCCATTACCGACCACGGGGTTATGTACGGTTGCCTAAAATTCTACCAACAAGCTTTGGAAGCCGGTGTAAAACCGATTTTGGGTTGCGAATTATATGTAGCTCCCCGGAGACTAACTGACAAAGTTGCCAAAGTGGACGACAATCCGGCCCACCTGGTGCTGTTGGCCGAGAATAACATTGGATATCGAAACCTATTAAAATTGGTTTCCATTGCTCACTTGGAAGGGTTTTATTATAAGCCCCGGGTTGACCTTGAGGCTTTGCGCCAATATTCCCAAGGCCTAATTGGGCTTTCAGCTTGTTTAAACGGGGTTATAGCCAAACCCGTGCTGGATAACCGGATTGATGAAGCTAAAAAACTTATCCTTTGCTATCAAGAAATTTTCGGGAAGGGTAATTTTTATTTAGAACTCCAATATCAGCAATTGGCTGAACAACGAAATATCAACCGTATTTTGGCGGAATTGGCCGCGGAATGCGGAGCGCCTTTGGTCGCCACCAACGATGTCCATTACCTAAACCGCGAGGATGCTACGGTCCATGATGTGTTGCTTTGTATTCAAACCGGCAAGACTGTTGAGGAAACTAATCGCCTGAAATTCGCGACCCCTGAGTTTTACCTAAAAAGCCAGGATGAAATGGAGGAGCTGTTTTTAAACTATCCTGAGGCCTTGGCAAATACGGTTAAAATCGCGGAAAGGTGTAATGTCCAGCTTGAGCTGGGAAAATTCCATATGCCTGAGTATCAGATACCGGAAGGGACTACTCCAGAAAGCTATCTGGAAGAGCTATGCCGTCAAGGGATTAAGGAAAAGGGAGAAACTTGGGATGCCAGGCGTGAGGAGCGGCTGTGGCATGAATTAAGTGTTATCAATCAAATGGGATTTCCTGGATATTTTCTTATCGTCCGGGACTTCGTAAACTATGCCAAAGTAAACCGGATTATGGTTGGGCCGGGCCGGGGCTCGGCGGCGGGGAGCTTGGTCGCCTATCTGTTAGGAATAACTAATCTCGACCCAATCGAACATGGTTTGCTGTTTGAGCGGTTCTTGAACCCGGAACGGATCTCCATGCCCGATATCGATATCGATTTTTGTTATGAACGCCGTAGTGAGGTAATTAGTTACGTCCGAAAACGGTTTGGCGAAGACCGGGTAGCCCAGATAATAACCTTTGGAACCATGGCGGCCAGGGCGGCCATCCGGGATGTGGGCCGGGTTTTAGGGTTGCCCTACGGCGAAGTTGATCGGGTTGCCAAACTGATCCCTCATGAGTTGGGGATTTCTATCGCCGAGGCCCGGAAACAATCGGAAGAATTGAGCACTTTATCAAAAACTAATCCTAAAATCGCTTATCTACTTTCGATCGCCGAAAAAATCGAGGGTTTTCCCAGGCATGCTTCAACTCATGCCGCCGGTGTTGTTATCGCGGGAGAACCACTCACCACTTATCTTCCTTTGAGCCGTTCCAACGAGGATGAGGTAATTACCCAGTTTCCCATGGAGGATGTCGAAGCACTAGGCTTATTGAAGATGGATTTTTTGGGGCTTAGGACTTTGACCGTGCTCCGTGACACCATGGAATTGATCGGGCATAATCAAGGCGAGGAATTTGATTTAGCCAAAATTCCGTTGAATGATCCGTCAACCTATCGAGAACTCCAGGCCGGTCAGGTTTTAGGCGTCTTTCAGTTGGAGAGTAGCGGGATTAGGAGAATTTTGGTCCGGTTAAAACCGGATAAAATAGAGGATCTTACGGCATTGATGGCTTTATACCGCCCCGGGCCTTTGGGAAGCGGAATGATTGATGATTATATCAAAGTCCGCCATGGACAGAAGAGGACCAGCTATTTAGATCCTTTATTAGAACCGATTTTAAAGGAGACCTACGGAGTAATCCTTTATCAGGAACAAGTAATGCGGATTGCAAGCGATATAGGCGGGTTTTCTTTGGGCGAGGCCGACTTGGTCCGGCGGGCCATGGGTAAAAAGAAGCCTGAAGTGCTTATGGCGATGGGGGAACGGTTTATCGCCGGGGCTATGGCCAAAGGTTTGTCAAAAGAGACATCCGCCGCTATTTTCGATCTGATGGAGTATTTCTCGGGCTACGGATTTAACAAGTCGCATTCGGCAGCTTACGCCTTGGTGACTTATCAAACCGCCTATTTTAAGGCCAATTACCCACAGGAGTATATGGCGGCTTTACTTACCAGTGTCATGGGGAATAGCGATAAAGTCGGTTTATATATCGAAGAGTGCCGGAGAATGGGGCTTCCAATCTATCCGCCCGATGTTAACCTGAGTATGGCTTCATTTGCTCCGGAGGGCGAGGGGATTAGGTTTGGATTGTTAAGCATTAAAAATATTGGGATTGGGGCAATCGAAAAGATTATTGAGGGGCGTAAAACCGGCGGGTACCATTCGTTGTATGATTTTTGCGCCCGGGTCAGCTCGCAATTGGTCAACAAGCGGGTGGTTGAAAGCTTGGTTAAAGCCGGGGCCCTTGATTGTACCGGTTCCGGGCGGAGACAGATGCTAAACGCATTGGATGGGATTCTTGAAAAAACAGTAAAGCGAAATAATGCCGCTAATCAGCTCTCTTTAATGGAGGCCTTTGGTAACGAGGGAATGGAACCGGAGTTCAAATTAACCGAAGTTGAGGAGTTTTTACAAAGCGAGTTGCTTCAGATGGAGAAGGAATACTTAGGAGTCTTTATCAACGGGCATCCACTTGACCAATGGCGGGAAAAGTTTCAGCAAAACGGGGTCATCCCTATTGCCGAGTTGGAGGAGGAGCCGGACGGCAAAGATGTTATTATCGGTGGAGTGGTCGGGAGTTGGCGGTTGCTTACCACCAAGAACGGTTCGCAAATGGCCGGTTCTCGGATAGAAGATTGGACCGGTTCCATCGAAGTGATTATTTTCCCCAAACTTTATGCCGAGATTAAAGATGGTTACCATTCCGACCGGGTAGCGGTGATTAAAGGACGTTTGGAGCGGCAGGAGGAAGGGGCAAAAATTTTAGCGGCGCAGGTTAGGTGGTTGGGAGATTAAAAGTGTAAAGTTAAATGGTAAAGTGTGAACTAACTAACAAACAGGAGGCAATTATGGGTTTGCGTGAGGAATCTTTAGAATTACATAGGGTTAACCGTGGTAAGCTGGCGGTAGTCAGTAAGGTGCAAGTTCGAAATGCCAAGGAATTGAGTTTGGCTTATTCACCGGGGGTTGCCGAGCCTTGTAAGGAGATTGCGGCTGATCCGGTGTTGAGTTATGAATACACTAACCGGGGGAATTCGGTAGCGGTGGTATCCGACGGAACGGCAGTGCTTGGCCTGGGCGATATAGGTCCCGAGGCGGGATTGCCGGTAATGGAGGGTAAAGCGATTCTTTTTAAAAACTTTGCCGATATCGACGGGTTCCCGATTTGCCTGGCAACTAAGAATGTCGATGAGGTGGTTCAGGCGGTCAAATGGCTGGAGCCTACTTTTGGCGGGATTAACCTGGAGGATATTTCCGGGCCCCGTTGTTTTGAGATTGAAGAGCGCTTAAAAAAAACCCTCAATATTCCTGTCTTCCACGATGACCAGCACGGGACAGCAGTAATTTGTTGCGCCGGATTGATGAACGCATTGAAAGTGGTGGGTAAGGAGATCTCCCAAGTTAAAGTGGTAGTTAGCGGCGGCGGTGCGGCAGGCATTGCCATCTCCCAAATGTTGATTAATATCGGGATAACCCCGGCCAATATTCGGATTTGCGATAAAGACGGCTTATTGCGCCCTGGTGCGACCGCTAATCCTTATCAGGAAAAGATGGCGCTCCTTACTAACCCGGGGGGAGAACGGGGCAACTTGGCCGATGCGCTGGTTGGCGCGGATGCATTTATTGGGGTCTCGGCCCCGGGAATTGTTAGCCAAGCGATGGTTAGGTCAATGGCTCCAAAGGCGATTGTTTTCGGAATGGCTAACCCGGTTCCGGAAATTATGCCGGATGAAGCCTTGGCGGCAGGCGCCGCAGTGGTTGGCTCCGGGCGGTCCGATATGCAAAACCAGATCAATAACTTACTCGGTTTTCCGGGGATTTTCCGTGGAGCGTTGGACGTAAGGGCTTCGGAAATCAATGAAGCCATGAAGCTAGCCGCAACTGAAGCCATTGCCGGACTGGTTACCGAAGAGGAACTTTCAACGGAGTATGTGATACCGAAGCCCTTTGACCGGCGAGTGGTCCCGGCGGTAGCGTTAGCGGTAGCCCAAGCGGCAGTGAATACCGGAGTGGCCAGAGAACCAAAGTCATTGGAAGAATTAAAGGCCGGTCTCATGAAACGCGGGTTGCTCTAAGAGTTTTTCATAATTGTGAATAGCCTGTCATTTATAATCCTGTTTCGACATATCTTTTACAGGGTGAAGAAGATGACGGCCATCAGTAAACTATTGATTCTAATTGGGCTCAATTTTGGCGCTTTAGCTTTATTAATCTACCGATTAATCAAAGATGGGAATAAATATCCGGAAGCCCTTCGGATTGCCTGGGAATGGATTATTATCCCAAACGGGGCCAATAATTGGGGCAATCCCGCCCCTCCCAGCCATTGGGCGGTGGCCTTAGGTAAAACCTGGTGGATGATGTGGCTAATCTTTTTGATCACCTGGGTGAATTCCCGGGAGTTGGCTTTTTGGCCGGTTTTTTTATTCTTAATATTAATACATATATATTGGTTTTTAGAGAGCCATGTTCTAAAGGCCGAACGGTTCGAACGAACCCTAAATCTCAATCAGAACTGGGGCATTATTTATAAAGAAATCGACGTAGCTTCCGTGGTTAAATCAAAAACCCTGGCGGAGTTGGATTTGAGAAAGAAAAATTTATTAGTGCTAGCGATTGAACGTCAGGGTCGGCTGACACCTTTTCCAAAGGGTTTGGAGGTTTTAAACGCCGGCGATCGGATGGTAATGTTCGGCGATTTATATTCATTTCATAGTATTTTTGAAAACGGCGCCGAAGTTAAGCCCGGTATTCCGGAGCACAGTAATTTAAATGGAAGTATTAATGGGGACTAAGTATAAGGCTTAGAGTCCAAAGTTTAAAATCTTAAGTCTCTAGGTTATTAATTGTTAGTTGTTTTTGAGAGAAGCCCTTGGCCCTCTTGGCTTATAAACTAACGGCTAACAGTTAATCACCTAAGTTTTGACATTTCACTTTTGACACCTACACTTCATAAATGATTAAAGGTAATGGCGCCATTAACGTCTTGTATGGCGTCTAGTTTTTTGAGATAATGAAAATATTATAAAAAAAATCTAATCGTTACGAGGGACTAAAATGGGGACAATCAATTTTCCGAAGGATTTTTTATGGGGCGCGGCTACTGCGTCTTACCAGATTGAAGGGGCTGTCGCGGAAGACGGACGGGGTGAGTCCATTTGGGATCGGTTCAGCCATACTACTGGCAAAATAGCGAACGACGATACGGGCGATGTAGCTTGCGATCATTACCACCGTTACCGGCAGGATGTGGCGTTAATGAAAGAGATTGGGCTCAATGGTTACCGCTTTTCAATCGCTTGGCCCCGGATTTATCCCGAAGGTAAAGGCCGAATTAACCGGAAGGGGCTTGATTTTTACGCAAAGTTAGTCGATGAGCTGCTGGAAGCGGGCATTGAACCGATGGCTACTTTATACCATTGGGACTTGCCCCAGAAAATCCAAGATAATGGCGGATGGGGCAACCGGGATACGATCCGCTATTTTGCCGACTATGCGGCAACGGCCTTCAATACTTTAGGAGATCGGGTCAAGCTTTGGATCACTCATAATGAACCATGGGTGGCTTCTTTTCTCGGGCATGCTGTGGGCGAACATGCGCCCGGCTTTAAAGATTATGGGCTGGCGCTTCAAGTCGGGCATCATCTACTCCTATCCCATGGGCTCACGGTAAGCACCTTTCGGGAACTCGCCATTAAAAACGGGAAGATTGGGATCACCCTTAATCTGTCGCCGGTAGTTCCGGCCTCGGATTCCCCGGAGGATCGGTCGGCAGCAGCCATCGCTGACGGTTACATTAACCGTTGGTTTTTAGATCCGGTTTTTAAAGGCGAATATCCGGCGGACTTACTGAAAATTTATCAAGAACGGTTTAAACCGATGAGCATCGAACCTGGTGATTTGAGTTTAATCGCAACACCGATGGACTTTTTAGGCGTTAATTATTATTCTCGAAAAGTAGTAAAACATTCAAACCATAATCCGGTTTTTAAGTTTGAAGAATTAAACCCGCCCGGAATCTATACGGCAATGAATTGGGAGGCTTACCCTCGCGGATTATATGACCTCTTGGTTAGACTCAATCAGGATTATAACCATCCCCGGATCTTTATTACTGAAAGCGGCGCTGCTTTCGAAGATGACCGGATGGTAGAGGGCAGGGTGGAGGATGAAGACCGTTTGGAATACTTAAGGGGCCATTTTAGGGAGGCGGGACGGGCGATCCAAGCCGGAGTCAAGCTGGATGGATATTTTGTTTGGTCTCTATTGGATAATTTCGAATGGGCTTATGGATATGAAAAACGATTCGGCTTAATCAGGGTTGATTTTCAAACCCAGCAAAGAATCTGGAAGAAAAGCGCCGATTGGTACAGGGAAGTGATTAAAAATAATAAAGCCTAAAGGCCAAAGCCTGCCTAAAGAATTAAACCAAAAGACAAAAAATAGACGATTGACTTTGGTCTTTCAATCTCAACCATAGTTTTCGGCTTTCGACAGATGCTATTGAATTAGGCCTGGTTTTGCAAATACATTCTTGACGTTGAGGCTATGTTTTACTATAATAAGGTAAATATAGAATTGAAGTAAATCTTGATTATCCTTTTCCGTCTTGTGAACTATGGATCGAAAAGGGCAATATGCAGTATTTATTTCAATTTAGGATCAGGGAAAATATGTCGCAATCAACCATTGTCTAAAAACTTATTGGGACATATGTAAATGGAGAAAAAATGGAACAACTTGAACATTACGAATCGATCAACGGTGATTATGTGTCGGTGCGCGCCTTAGAAGACGGAGTTACGATTATCGGTTTGACAAGGGGTAAGGATACCAAGTTTAATCATACCGAAAAGTTGGATCGGGGCGAGGTAATGATCTTTCAATTTACGGAACACACCTCGGCCATGAAGATTAGAGGTAAAGCCGAAGTTTATACCAAACACGGTATTATTAAAACCGGCAAAGAATAGAATGATGAGGGGACGATGACATCGTCCCGTGTAGGGGCAATTAATAAATCGCCCATAGTTCAGTGGTGATCCGGGAATCACCAAGAAGCAAAATTATAACAGTTGAGTATAGTTTAGTTTAGTTGAGTTTTAGTGGAGTTGAGCTGAGTAGTCATGGTTTTTAAAGGCCAGGCTCTTAGTAGCTTGGTCTTTTTATTTTTATTTGGAAGGAGGAGCTGAGTTGAGTCGAGAGGAGTTTTTAGAGAACCTACCCCTGGTACGGGCGACAGGGACCGAAAGTTGCTTTGAGATTGGGGGTGTCAGGGTGGGAGGGGGCAAGCCGGTAATCATCGCCGGTCCTTGCGCAGTCGAGTCTGAGGAACAGTTATTAAGGATTGCTGAATTTGTGAAAGCCAATGGGGCCCATGGTTTACGAGGCGGGGTATATAAACCGCGAAGCTCACCCTATAGCTTTCAGGGGTTGGGCCATTCCGGGCTGGGTTATTTGGGGAAAGCCAAAGCTGCAACCGGTTTATTTACCGTAGTTGAGGTGACCAGTATTGCCCAGATCGGGGAAGTGTCCGATTATGCTGATCTGATTCAAATCGGCGCCCGGAACATGCAAAACTTCGAGCTTTTAAAAGCCGCGGGCAAAAGTAAGCAACCGGTATTATTGAAACGGGGCCTATCGGCAACCATTCAAGAATTATTACAGGCAGCCGAGTATATCCTGAAAGAGGGTAATCCCCGGGTGATCTTGTGTGAACGGGGTATTCGGACTTTTGAGACTATTACCAGAAACACGCTGGATATTAATGCGATTCCTTTATTGAAACAATTAACGCATTTGCCGGTTTTTGCCGACCCCAGCCATGGCACAGGCCGAAGGGATCTGGTGATCCCGGTTGCCAAAGCGGCGCTTTCCGCCGGGGCAGATGGGTTAATCATCGAAGTTCACCCCGATCCTGCCACAGCACTTTCCGATGGAATACAATCCCTTGATTTTTCAGGGTTTCAAAATTTAATGCAGCACTTGTCCTTGAAGCAACCACCTACGGAAAGGGATTCCAAGGCGCCGGTTTTACCAAATCAGGAACGTTATCAAGGATTGGTGGAAGCGGGATATCGTTACATACCGGTTTATTCGGAACTATTTAACGATGCGGATACCCCGGTTACTACCTTTGCCAAGCTGACCGAGGGAGAGGGCAGGTTTTTACTGGAGAGCGTGGAACGGGGCGAACAGGTAGGCCGTTATTCTTTCATCTGTTGGGACCCATTACTAACCATCAAAGCTTCCGGCGCTGAAATAACCCTGATTGACAAAGGCGGATCCTCCCTAATCAAAGGGGAACCAATGACGGAGATTAAAAAGAAACTGGATTCCCTACAGGTAGCTCTCCTGCCGGAACTGGGGAAATTCTACGGGGGAGCGGTTGGGTTCACCGGCTATGATTATATAAGGCAGATCGAAACTTTACCGTCCCAAACCAAACCATTGACCGGCTTACCCGACCTTTACTGGGTCGTTCCCAAATATTTGGCCCGTTTTGACCATGTATCCCATAAAATCACAGTAATTGTATTGAGTCGGGTTGATCCTGAAGATTTGGAGGCGTCCTATCGTAATTCGGCGCATGAATTGGGGGAAATCTTATCAAGGTTAAACCGTGAGATACGTATGGATTCAATACCCGGCGGAATTATGCCGGAAAAAGATTCCCCGCAAGCAGTGACTCTTTCCAAAACCGAATATATGGAAAGGGTGGAGCGGATTAAAGAATATATCCGGGCCGGTGACGCCTTTCAAGTGGTCTTATCCCAACGCATCATCCAAGATTTTTCAGGGGACCCGTTCATGTTTTACCGGGTGCTCCGGACTATTAATCCGTCCCCCTATTTATTTTATCTCGACTTCGGCCCGTTTCAAATGGCAGGCTCTTCGCCCGAAGTAATGGTCCGATCCGAGGAAGGCATCGTAACGTTAAAGCCAATAGCAGGCACCAGACCTCGCGGCGGTTCGGTCCAAGAGGATGAAAGGCTTCGCCGGGAACTACTGGCGGATGAGAAGGAGCGGGCCGAACATATTATGTTGGTGGACCTGGGTCGAAATGACCTGGGGCGGGTTTGTAAATTCGGAAGCGTCCGGGTGCTGGAGTTGATGGCGGTTGAGTTTTATTCCCATGTAATGCATATCGTCTCCACGATCCAGGGGGAACTGCTTCCCGAATATTCAGGTTTTGACTTGCTCCGGGCAGTCTTCCCGGCGGGGACCCTCTCCGGCGCTCCTAAAATACGGGCGATGGAGATTATTGAAGAACTGGAACCGACCCGGCGGGAATTTTACGGCGGTTCCGTGGGATATCTTGGGTTTAACGGCAATCTGGACACCTGTATCACCATCCGGACGGTTTTGTTCAAGGACCACCAGGCCCATCTGCAAGTGGGAGCTGGTATCGTAGCCGATTCGGAGCCGGAGAAGGAATATGACGAATCGATGAATAAGGCCGGGGCGATGCTAACCGCGCTGGCCCGAGCCGGGAGGAGTTAAGGTGTTAGTAATAATTGATAATTACGATTCATTCACCTACAATTTGGTCCAATATTTCGGCGAGTTACAAACGGAAGCTGAGGTTTTCCGTAATGACCAGATCGGCATTGACGAGCTTGAATCTTTAAAACCCAAGTATCTCGTAATATCTCCGGGGCCATGCACTCCGAAGGAGAGCGGAATCTCCGTCGAGGCTATCCGGCGTTTTTCAGGGAAAATTCCGATTTTAGGAGTTTGTTTGGGGCATCAATGTATCGGTGAAGTCTTTGGTGGTAGGGTAATACGCGCTCCTTACCCGGTCCATGGCAAAATGAGTCTAATCTATCATAATAGCCGGGAGTTATTTCAAAACATTCCCCAACCGTTTGAAGCGGTGCGGTATCATTCATTGGTTGTGGAACGGGATGCACTCCCCAAAACGTTGGAGATAACCGCTACGACGGAAGATGGGCTTATAATGGGCTTAAAGCACATCCGGCACCCTACCTATGGGGTTCAGTTTCATCCGGAATCGATCTTCACCGGAGTAGGCAAGGACTTATTGGCCAATTTCCTTAAAATTAATCAATCACAAGAAGAGGAGAACCTGATAATAAAAACGGCCCAGATTTCTGATGCGGCGGAAATTCTATCACTCCAGAAAACGGCCTATCAAAGCGAAGCAGTTTTATATAATGATTTCAACATACCACCCTTGCTTCAGACTCAACCCGAGTTGGAACAAGAACTGGCGGAGCAGGTAGTTCTTAAAGCGGTCGGTGGTAATAAAATCATCGGTTCAGTCAGGGCTTATCAAAAAGATGGAACTTGTTACATTGGGAAATTAATCGTGGCGCCCGACCGTCAAAACCAGGGAATCGGGACCAGATTAATCCAAGAGGTTGAAACCGTTTTTCCTGATTGTACCCGGTTTGAATTGTTTACCGGATTTAGAAGCGATAAGAATCTATACCTTTATCAAAAACTCGGGTTTAAGATTTTTAAGACGGAAAAAGTATCGGATCAGTTAAGCATGGTATTTTTAGAGAAACAAAAAGTCTAACCTGCGACATATATAGGAAAAAAGTTTAAGAGGAGCTGAGCGAAGATGATTAAGGAGAGTTTAGCGAAGTTGGTACGGCAGGAGAACCTGACTGAAGAGGAGATGATTGGGGCCACTAATGAAATTATGGAGGGGCAAGCCTCAGCAGCCCAAATCGGGAGTTTTTTAACCGCGTTACGTTTGAAAGGGGAAACTGTGGATGAAATTACCGGGGCCGCCCGGGTAATGCGGGAAAAGTCGTTGAAGGTGAATTTTAAAGCGCCTACTGTGATTGATACTTGTGGGACCGGCGGCGACGGTTCCCATACCTTCAACATCTCTACTACGGCCGCATTTATCGTGGCCGCCGCCGGTATTCCCGTAGCCAAACACGGCAACCGGGCCATGTCCAGCCGGTGCGGGAGCGCCGATGTTTTGGAGGCATTAGGGGTCAAGGTGGATTTAACTCCGGAAAAAGTCGAGCAATGCTTGAAAGAAACGGGAATCGGGTTTTTATTTGCCCCCGTCTTTCACTTGGCGATGAAGCATGCCATCGGACCCCGGCGGGAACTGGGATTTCGGACGGTCTTTAACCTGCTCGGGCCATTGACCAATCCCGCAGCAGCCAACTGTCAACTGGTCGGGGTTTTTGAGCCGGAACTGACTGGGGTTGTCGCCCAAGCCTTGAGCCGCCTGGGAGTAGAGCGGGCGATAGTGGTTCACGGCGGAGGGGGCCTGGACGAATTGTCCCTGGATGGCGAGAACAAAGCCAGTATCTTAAAGGATAGCAAGATAACTAACTTTACGTTCAAAGCCGCGGATCTGGGTTTGGCTTCGGCTCCGAAAGAGGCCTTAAAAGGGGAAGGCCCCCTTGAAAATGCCAGGACTACCGAGAACATACTCAAAGGGGCCGAGCAAGGGCCGAAGCTGGCAGTAGTATTGCTTAATGCGGCAGCGGCATTGTTAGCGTCGGAGGCGGTTCGCGACCTGAAAGAGGGGATTTCCTTAGCTCAAGGGCTGATTAGCGAAGGTAAGGCCTATGCCAAGCTGGAGCAGTTGCGGATGGTAGCTGGATAGGCGAGGCTATTATAAGTTGGGGAAAGCCGGTAATTGACAGCGGTTATGGGAGAAGTGGGAGCCGATAAGAAAGCTTGGCCGGATTGACTGATGCGCCGTGAAAAGCTGTACATTGCTGCGTTACTGGTCACTCAGGCACTCACCGTACATGAGTACGGGGCTAGCCGTGGATTCGAACTATGACCCTGGATGGATCAAAGTAATTAGGAGTGCTGTAATGTTTTTCTTAGAAGAGATTTTAATGTACAAATATGCCCAGGTTGCAGTGAGGAAAGAGCAAACGCCCATATTGGAGTTGGAGCGGAGGTTGAAAAACGCCCCTCTAACCAGGCCGTTTAAAGGAAGCATTACCGGGGATAGGATTAAACTGATCGCGGAGATCAAAAAGGCTTCCCCCTCAAAAGGGTTGCTTTGCCCGGAGTTTGAACCGGCCAAATTGGCTCGGATTTATGAAGCATCCGGCGCCGCAGCGATTTCAGTATTGACGGAAGAAAAATTTTTTCTAGGATCGTTGGAGTATTTGAGATTGGTTAAAGCTGAAACCCAACAAGTGCCGGTGCTACGGAAAGACTTTATCATCGACCGGTATCAATTGTATGAGGCCAGGGTTTACGGGGCGGATGCAGCGCTTTTAATAACGGCGGCCCTTACGGAACTAGAGTTGATAAATTTAATTAAAGAGGCTCTGGATATCGGTTTAGCCCCCTTGGTTGAGGTCCATAATTTAATGGAGTTGGAAACCGCTTTGAGTGCCGGAGCGGAATTAATCGGAATTAATAACCGTAATTTAAAAACCTTCGAAGTCGACTTGGAGACGACCTATCAGTTACTGAAATCAATTCCCGAAGGTAAAGTGGTTGTTGCGGAGAGCGGCATTAAGGGCGGGCAGGATATCCAGCGCCTGTCCCAATCCGGGGTGAATGCGGTTTTGGTGGGAGAATCGATCGTCAGCGCCGCCGACCCCGGTTTCAAAATCAAGGAACTGATGGGGGTGGGAACGTGATTCCGGTGAAAGTTTGCGGTATTACTAATTTAGAAGATGCTTTAACTTGTCAAAAATACCGGGTTTCAGCCCTGGGTTTCGTTTTTGCCCCATCCAAACGCCGAGTAACAGTGGAGCAGGTTTATCAGATTTCCCGGCAGCTTTCGCCTTTCATCGTCAAGGTTGGGGTATTTGTCGATGAGGATCCGCTCCGGATCAGGGAGATTTTGAGGGATTGCCGTCTTGATTTGGCGCAACTGCATGGCCGGGAAACTCCGGATGATTGTGAACTGCTGGAGGGACGGGCGATCAAGGCGTTTCGGGCCGGACACGGCCACCCCGATCCTATCTGGAGGGAAGCGGCAATCAGGGGCATTTTGGTCGACTCTTATTCGTCCGGAGCATCCGGCGGAACCGGAACGGCCTTTGACTGGAAACTGGCCGCTGATTTTCGGGAGTTGGGTTTTCCTTTGATATTAGCCGGAGGATTGAATCCCGATAATATTCAAGAGGCAATTCAGACTGTCCGGCCCGATGGAGTTGACTTAGCCAGCGGGGTGGAACGGGAGCCGGGGTTTAAAGACCCGGGGAAGATTGCGGAGTTGATGGATAAAGTTACAGGACTATAAAATAACCACACTAACCCGGAGAGATTGGATTTTGATTGGGAACCGCATAAATCTTAAAGTGTTTTAGCTTAAGAGCAATTACAAAATCCTTCTGTCTCCCGGACTCCTGGCAACTAAATAATTTCGAGGTGTATCAAAATGTCAACATTTCAAGAATGGTATTTTGGGGAATACGGCGGGAGGTATGTTCCGGAGACGTTAATGGCGGCTTTGGACGAATTGGATGCGGCTTACCGGAAATGCGCCGCTGATCCGGAGTTCAAGGCGGAGTTGGATTATTTATACCGGTACTATTCGGGACGGCCTACTCCCTTGTATTTCGCCGAACGTTTCAGCCGGGAGC
>JAEZJK010000009.1 GCA_023415835.1 Bacillota bacterium | reverse complement strand
AACTAAAGGCCAATGTGGAAGCGGTGGAAAAACCATTGCCCCAAGAGGCGGTCGCCAAATTAAACCAAGCCACTGATAAACTCAAACGGAAACTAGGAACTTCTTTTGATTATTATGAAACGGTTTCCAACGATCGGACCAGCTAAACTTTAAAGAATGACTATATTTGACAAGCTCACGGAGTTTCCCGAGATTTTTAATGGATGAATAATTAGTCGAACAAGTATATAATTAAAATGAATTGAAAAGGATTATAAAAAAAGAGACCATTACGGTCTCTTAATATTATTAAACCTTTATTTTACTTCGTCCCTTTACCCTGGATTAAACTTTCCATCTCCCGGATCATCGATTTCACTTGGTCTTTGGATATTAAAAACTCCGCTTTCCCGCCCCGGAAGACGGCATAAAAATCATAATTGTAAGGCGCATAATTAATCTGGATCTCCGGTTCCGGGCCTTTATTCAGATAGAATGTCATTATAAGTTCCGAAGCGGCGTTTTTCGGCTGGCCTTGGATCTCCGATTCCACCATTAAGCCGATAAGGCTTTGATAAACCTTTTTAAAGAGTTCTTCTTTGACTTTCTTACCATCCACTCGATAAGTTGCTTCAAAATCGGACGAATCATCTTTGGAAGCTTTTTGGTTACGGGCAATAGTCATGGTATGGCTGAAACCGAGCCCGGAAACGACGACCTTATCAACGTTGTCGATATTAACGATAAAGGCGAATTTTTCAACAAGTTCAAAGGGTTTGGTCTCCAGAAAGAAAAGATTGTCGCTATTGATGGTAAAAACGGCTTTAGAATCGGACTTTTTACAATAAAATGAATCCTGATCCATTGGTTTACCGATTAATAAACAGAATTGGGATTGTTTATCTTTAATCAAAACTTCCGCTTGAGGATTGGTTAAACCATAACGGCTTAAGTCAGCTGGATTATCGTCAATAAATTTTTCAGCGGTAGTAATAGAAGTGATCGATTCCAGGATCGGCTGGAATTTATCGGTGATAACCGACATCGGTTCGCGATACGGTTTTGTCATTTGCCAGATCCCAATCCCATATTGGGCAAACTCGGAATTCTCAGTATTCAACTGAACTTCGAGTCCAGGTTTTCCCGCCCGGGTTAATTTAAAGTAATTAATTTCTTCTATTTCTATTTGTGCCAAGCTGTTATCACGAAAATCCTCCGGGGAAAGCAAAAATTTTGCTCCATTATAATCCGCTATCGTGTAAACCCCAGGATCGTCGGCTAATTTAAAATAATAAGAAGTTCCGGATGGGGTCAGATCGCCCAGATACATGACTTTTGGGGTTTTGTCATCTTTTACGGTAACTTCGACAATGGCCGCGGGGGTTTTCAGCCCATATTGTTCCAGTTCATCCGGGGAGCCGTCGATCAGTTGCTCGGCCCGGAGGCCCCAAAAAACATAGGCTAGGTTTTTAACTTCGCTTTGGAGCAATGGAAAATTGAAATTAGCAGTCCAAAGCTCTCCTTTGGTTTCAAAACGGAGCGTGTTGCCGTTGGACTTGATTACCATCTTATTAATGGCCTCTTGATCCAGGTTAACCAGGGTAATAGTATTAGAAGAGACTTTGGTATCTTCCGATTTATCTTGGGGGCGGTATTTTAAAAACAAGTATAGGGAGAATAAAACTGCCATTACCAAAAAGAGAACCAAGATGTTTTTTGTCTTTTTCATAGATGCCTCCGTTTTAGCCATACCATTAGGCCAAAGCCTAAAATACTGAGCGGGATGATTATTACCACGAAGCCGGATAGTAATAAAGTTTGGAAACCATTGATATTCAACCGCATTGTTAAAAGACTTTTGGGTTTAATCGTTAAACTTGCTTTTTGGTCCTGGAGCCAACTAAAGCTGTTCATCAACAAGTTGGCATTCCCGGGGATAGAGTTGATGATATCCGAAGAGATAAACATCCCGTTACCGATAACTACAATTCGGGTATCACCTGCTTGACTATCGGCCGGTTGGTCGGTTACGGCCACCGCGATATTAAACGGACCATTAATATCATTACCGGTTTTATTCAACGAAGCCGAATCCAGGTTAGTTTTACCCCAGGCCGCGCTGGAGGTGGTTAGTAAAGGTTCTATTTCAAGAGAACGTTTTTTGACGTCTAGAATCTTGATGCCTTGGGCCACCGGGATGATCACCGGCATCTTATCCGATACTAACGAATCTATAATCTGATGGGACTCCATTTCCGGTTGGATCCATAAGGGATTATTTTGAATATAGCGGCTATTGTCCCCTTCGACAACCGCGATTTGTTGGAGGGCAATCCCATAACTTTGAAGTAAGGTTTGCAAATTGGGTACTTGATTTTTTAATAAATCTACCATGAAAATGGCGCGGCCTTTATTGGCAAGAAAATCTCTGATTTTATCTACTTCAGTCATAGTTAAATCCCGCTCTGGAGAATTAACCAGTAAAATGTTCATATCATTAGGCACCGGAGCGGTGTAAAGGTTGACCGGTTTTAATTCGTAGTTTTCGGTTTCAAGTTGTTTCGCGATTTCCAAGGGTAATGATTGTTCGCCGTGACCTTCAAGGGTGTATATTTTGGGAGCCTTTCCGGATTTGACAAACATAAGGGCGCCGGTGACCCGTTGTTCAACTGCCAATGAGGTGACACTGGGTTGGTAAGGATTGCTATAATCGAAGTTGAACAAGTCGCTGGCGGGAATTACTTTTACTCTTTTGCCGGATTCAATGACTAAACTGCCGATACTGAGCCTTTCGCCGTCTTTAGTGTATTTTTTGGTAAACCCCGGATTTTTATTGGGATCGACATATTTTAACTTAATTTTTTTTGAACGGTCGCTGTATTTTTTCAAAATCTCGGTAATATCGGTATTCTCTTTGCCGGATTCGTAAAGGGCATAAACAGTAATATCCTGTTCCAAATCGGATATTATTTGGTAGGTTTGTTCGGAAAGGGAAAAGATTCTATTTTTAGACCAGTCGAGTTTGAGAGGAATTTGTTCCGCTAAAAGGTTTACGATGATCAACATGCCCACCACTATAAAGGTGAGGATAGTGGCATATCCGCCATATTTAAAATTTTTATTATTAAAAGACTGCCTGATTTTTTGATTTAAAGCATTTAAGTTAATAAATTTCAACGAATGTCCCTCCTAATTCCAACGCCGTTTTTCAATCATTTGGACGGTCAAAAAGATGAAGATAGTGATAAATGAGAGAAAATACATTATTGGACTCAAACTTATATTTCCGCGGGTAAACGGTTCAAATCGCGTTAATAAGGAAAGCCAGCCGATAAACCTAAGAATCAGGCCGTCATAAATAAGTGAATTAATTAAATAAACTACGGCGGTAATTGAAACGCCGATCAATGCGGTAACAATGGTAATGAAAGAGTTTTTGGTACTGCGATAGATTAAAAAGGTCAAGCCTAATAATAACAAACCGACAAAGACTATGCCGGAAACGGTGTCGTTCGGTAAAAACCCCTGTAGTCCGTCGATAATCCAGAAAAAGAGTAGGGAGCTAAAGGTGACAACCGCCGCGACTACTTGATTTTCGGTTAGGGAGGAGACGAACAACCCCACCGCAATAAATGAAGCCCCCAACAGGAGAAAGCCAATATAGCCGCCAATTATCTCCGCGATTGCAATCGAACCAAAAAAGCCCAAGATGACCGGGTAAATACAGGTCACAACTACTGTTAATAGAAAGACGGCGACTGCGGCCAGATATTTGCCAAGCACAATTTCGGTTACACTTAGAGGACTGGTTAATAATAGTTGGTCGGTCTTTTGCCGGGTTTCCTCAGCCAGGAGGCGCATGGTCAAAATGGGAACCAGGATCATAAAAACAAAAGTAATAGTGCCTAACATGTTATTATAGTTGGGGCTGCCTTGAAACAGGTTTCCGGTTGCAAAAAAGAAACCGGAAATTAGAAGGAAAAAACCCATAAAAATATAACCAACCGGTGTCAGAAAATAAGTTTTTAATTCTCTTTTCAAGATCGGTATCATCTCAAGAAACCTCCTCAACGTGCTCTTCTTCGGTGGTAACATGCAAGAAGATGTCTTCCAGGGTAAGGTCAAGCGAGCGCATCATCAAGATTGGATAATTGGCTTGGCTTAACGTTGTAAAGATGGGCCGCCGCAGATCGATATCTTTATTAGCTTCGACCAAAATGTCGACCGTGTTAGGCTCTTTAACTCCCTGAGGAAGAATTTCTTTAACCCCGGAAAGTTTATTTAAAATTTTAATAACTTGATCTTTGGGTCCTGCCACTCGTAATGAAAGTTTACTGCTGGCGGAGAGGTTTTTGGAAAGGTTTTCCGGTGTATCGCTAGCCACAATCTTGCCATTATTGATGATAATCAATCGCTCACATACTGCGCTAACCTCGGGTAAAATATGCGAGCTAAGAATGATGGTATGTTCTTTGCCAAGGTCTTTAATGAGGTTTCTGATTTCGATAATTTGTTTCGGATCTAATCCTACTGTTGGTTCATCGAGAATTAAGATTTCCGGGTTGCCGATTAGGGCTTGAGCCAATCCTATTCTTTGCTTGTAACCTTTGGAAAGGTTTTTGACTAGACGGTTCCAAACATCGCTGATTTTAACCAGGTCGATAATTTTCTCAAAATCAGCTTTTTTCTGGCTTTGGGATACTTTTTTAATATCTCCTACAAAATCAAGGTATTCCTTAACAGTCATCTCACCATATAAGGGTGGGAATTCAGGAAGATAACCGATGCTTTGTTTAACCTCTTGCGGCTGTTCCAGGATGTCCAGGCCGTTAATTTTGACAGTTCCTGAAGTTGCCGAGATATAACCGGTGATAATATTCATGGTGGTAGATTTTCCGGCTCCGTTAGGGCCGAGAAAACCGAGGATTTCCCCTTTATTTACAGTAAAATTAAGTTGATCGACAGCGATATGTTGACCATAACGCTTGGTTAGGTTCTCAACTTGAATCAATAGACTCCCCCCTGTATTGATTTGATCATTTATTAATCTTATCATTATCTGGTCACATAAATCAAGTAAAGTATCAATAAATCGTAGTTGCAACGTGGTATGAGAAACTGGTTGCTTTAACGTTAACAATAATACTCTGCCGATATAATAATAACGATGTTATAAAGGGGAAGTTCCATTAATAAAGTCCAAAGCCTAAAGTCCCAAAATCTTCATTCGAAAGCCTAAGTCCATGAACAAGATGTAAAACCAGAAGCCAAACTTATTTTGACATTTGACTTTCAATATTTGACAATTGACTTTTAACACTTGACATAGTATTATTCACTTCATTATTTGGCAGGAGGAATTCTGGTAATAATCTTGAACTTAGTCTCAATAATTAAAGGAGGAGAAGAGCATTGCAATTATCTTTCATTGAAGCGCTTCCTTTTTACCAAAAATTTTTATGGTTCGTTGGTTTAACTTTAATGGGATGGTTACTGTCTAAAGTGATCACTTTGATTTGGGAAAAAGTATTGATTCCGGTGACAGCCAAAGTAAACAGTTCGCTGGACGATCATTTGGCCAAGAACACCCACAAGCCGGTTACCCGGTTGATGTTCTTAGGCTCGATTTATTTGGCCGCGCATCTAACTGTTGTATCCGAATCCGGAGTCAAAAGTTATGTAGATGATTTTGAGAATATCCTCTACCTTATTATGGTATTATTAGTAGCAAGCCTGGTAAACGGTGTATTACGGAGCTTTATCGATTGGTATCTGGATGATATTGCATCCAAGACCGAATCACAATTAGACGATACATTGTTTCCCATTTTCAGAAAGGTCGGGCTGATCATCATCTATTTTGTGGCCGCCACTGTTATCCTGGGACAGTATAAGGTTAATCTCACCGGATTTCTGGCTACCGCAGGTGTCGCCTCCTTGGCAATTGCATTCGGCGCCCAGGAAACCCTCTCCAATGTGATAGCCGGTATCAGTTTGCTGGTTGATCGGTCTTACCATATCGGGGAACGGGTTGAATTAAAGGATGGCTTGATCGGTGACGTGGTTGACATCGGCTTACGTAGCACTAGGATTCTTTCTTTGGATAAGAGGTTGATTATTGTTCCCAACAAAGAAATTGCCGGTTCCCGGTTGATCAACCTTTCCCAGCCCGACTCGTCGGCCAAGGTTAAACTGAAAGTCGGGGTCGGAATGAATGAGGACTTAAGCAAGGTAAAAAAGATTATTACGGAAGTTTGCAATGAGCTCAGTTATCTCAAAGGGCTGCCATTGACTATTTTGAATACCGGTTTCGGCCCTTACTCGATTGACTTATTGATCATCGCTGAAATCAAGGACTATCGGGACAGTGGAACAGTGATGGATCTGATGGTCGAAAAGTTACAACAGGCATTTATCCGTGAGAAAATTAACCTGCCATTTCCCCAACAGTATATAGAGTTTAAACAGGTTTAAAACCCAAAGGGGTAAAATGATTTAAAAAGGCCGCCGGACTAGGACCAAGCCCCATGGGCCAGGTCATTAACCGGCGGCCTTTTATTATTTAAAACAATACTGCCAGGCCGAAAAGGTGATAACTATCTTTTCCTAGGGTTGTTTGATGATAATTGTATCGGTAGGAGAGGCCCAGATTTTTGGTTAGGGAAAGATTTACCATCGCCGAATTCTTATTTAAATGATCACTGTTAAAATAAGCGATGGAATGTTTCGTTTCCAACTGGAGAAAATGGCGCCAATTGGCTTTGAGGTTCACCCCTGCGATCCAGGAGAATTGATCGGTATTGATGATAATGGGTATTGAATTGGGACCGGGTGGGTCGACTAATCCGGTTCCCCGGGATTGGTCCAGTTGCCCGCCGATCCAGGGTAAAACGGAGTAACTGGTTTGGCCTTGATTATAACTGTAATTTCTCCCAATCCGTAGATAGAGACTGGAAATCTTTTGGTCAAGGTTGAAAGTGTCCAGACTCCCGGTCTTGGCGGGAATACTTTTCCCCGACAGGTCGATCCGGAGATAATTGACCCCAAGGCCGATCAGGTTTTTAACCTTAGCTTCGGCCCGGAAATAGCGGTCATAGATGAAATTAACACCGGCGAGATCGCTGTAGTTAATATCTTCAGTCCGGTAGATAAACAGGTTCAACTGGTATTTATCGGGGTCAACAGTTTGAAAATACAGGCCCTTGGTTGGTTGTGAATCTTTCAATTCCAGATCGAATTTATCATTTACGAATGCATTTTCGACAACGCCCCAATAGGGAGTGATGACCTTAAAATCTGAGCCCAAAACAGGCGCTGCTGTTAGCAAAAGGCAAACAGCAATCAAGTAGAACTGTTTTTTTAAAAGAGACATTCTTTCAAACCAACTTTCGTTCATGATTTTTTCAGTACAGTAATTTTGATTTGGGATCCGGCTGGTGGATAAATCCGGTGATAGTATATTCGAAAAGGTTTCAAATAATTATCTGAGCGAGTTTTATAATTACAAAAATTTATCTTCGCATGCAATATATAGTGTAGGTTTTATTTTGGTCTATCAATATATTGTATGCGAAGCCGGAAAAAAGGAATTATGAAACCGCCTAATCTAATTATCATTGAACGATTTTTAAGTGTTAGGCAACGATTTTTCTGTGGTATTGAACCATTTTTAGGGGGTAAGCAACTATTTTCTAGGGATTGGTTATCCTCCGTTTGCCCATCCGATCGTTGTTGGTTTTGTCGGCGGAAAGCAAGGTTCCGGCGGCTGCGGTAACTTCCGAGCAGGTATTACGCAGCGGATTAATCGCGTTCTTAAATTTATTAGTTTTAGAAGATTGTCGGAACAAGATAGATTTGGAAAAGGCCTTAAGAAATTATTGAAAAAGAAAAAAATAGAGGTATTTGAAGTTTGTTGCGGGGTTGGTTTTTGGATTAGGGGTAAATATTGATATCTGCTTATGGTTGTCAAACTAAGTATAGGGAAATTTTACTGAAATAGCTCAGCGAAACAGGGGATTTGGAAGATGTTGGCGAAAATAATACGCGTAATGTTGGCATCATAGAAGAGGTTTACAATTAATATTATGGTGGCATAGGTAGCACAGCCATGCGCTGATTTGAAAGGAAATGCTTTGAAGAATAAATATATTAATGATCGGAACATGACAATGGTTAAAGATAAATTTACGGATAAGGTTATAGACTATTTAAAATACCGCCCGACATATGCACAGGAATTCATAGATTATCTTATAAATAATGTAGGATTATCTAAAAATTCCGTTGTTGCGGATATTGGAGCAGGGATAGGCATCCTTACTAAGCAACTTGGAGATAAAGTAAAAACAATTTTTGCAGTAGAACCAAATTTGAATATGTGTAGCACTTGTAAACAGTATTGTGGGAGTATGAAAAATTTTATGGCTATTAATGGAAGTGCAGAAGATACTGGCTTAAATGATAATTCCATTGATTTTATTACTGTAGCACAAGCTTTTCATTGGTTTGATAGAAAGAGAATTAAAATTGAATATGGCAATTATGAAATCTAGGAGGAAAAATGATTTCTATTATTAGGGCAAAATATGAAGACGCTGCTGAAATATTAAAAGTAAAAATTAGCGCTTTTAGTGAAGAAGTTGAATTGTATGGTTCAGGTCCACCGGGATATGATTCATTAGAAGAACAAATTGAAGCTATTGAAAATGGCTATGTCTTTAAATTTGTTAAAGATGGTAAAATCATTGGGGGAATGGGTATTTACGATAAAGGTAATTTGTATTATAGGATTGGATCGATCTTTGTAGATTTAGACTGTCATAACCAAGGGATAGGAACATTAGCTATGAATTTTCTCGAAAAAGAGTTTTCGTATGTTCATAAATGGTCATTAGAAACTCCGTATAAAAGTTATAGGAATCATCATTTTTATGAAAAGTTCGGTTTTAGGAAAATTGGTGAAACCCAACCTGACCAAAATGGTTTTTACCTGTTTAAATATGAAAAAATCATTAGCGGTTAATTGGCTTGAAAGGGGCTGCCCCATACTCCGCGCCGGATAGTGAGGAATCTGGACTAGCATAAATCCGTCCTAAGATAGTATCGATGGAACACTCGGCCACGCCGGTAACCCGATAATGATTTGGGGCATATTTTAGGGCAGGCCCAGTTAATGGGTTTATATTTGAAAAAATAGCCAATCTAAGGTAAGTGATATTATTTTTCTAAAAAAGATTTGGGATCATTAGTTTTCAGTTGTTTATCAATCCTCCCGGCCGGCTCCGGAATGGGAGGATCAAGAGTTAGGCCAGACTGCTTGATTTAACCAACCTGGGCGAAGGCGACCGCATAGTTATGACCGTATATTTTGGCGCATTTGGGGCAGGTGGTAAAGTAAAAATAATATTTTTGGGTTGTCTTTCCTTGCCCAGCCACGTATCGCTCCATTTCCTTAATCCATTTCGGAACATCCTGATATGGACCGTCGAAGACTTTACTCAAAAAAGTCCCTGTCAATTTAACATTCTCGGCTCCGGGAACTTCTTGGGTGACAGCCAGATAATACTCTGATTTCCAAGGCGACGGATCATAGGCCAACATTAAAAAATCTTTCAGTTCGGAAGCGGCGCCGGCCTGCTGCGCTTGGTTCCACATCCGTCCAATCGTCGGAGTAACAGTCCAGGGTAACGGGATATGAAATAGTTGAGGGATGGAATCTTTGATAAACAGTTTTTCCCGCCACTCATGAGCCTTTTCATCCCAGGCAGTTGTGTCAAACTTGGGACAGCAAGGATTGGAATTTGTTTTGGTTCGATTCATAGCGTAGAGCCCTCCCTTTTGTAAGTGTTTCGAATTATTCAAGCTGACCATAGATTAGTAAAAAATCCAAAGCGAAAGAGAATGTCTTAAATTATTCGGTTTACCCGATAACCCGGTCGGCATTATCAAAGAAGATATTCGCGTTTTGGGTCTTTGATAAGATTCTCAACAAATCCCAAAATACCCTTTTATTTAGTGAATCAATTTTAGAATTTTTTGGATTTATTTTAAAGTTGTTTGTGGTAGGATGTTTCTAGGGAAAACTAAAGATCGTGATCTGAAAACCGCGGTCTTTCTTGATTAGATGAATTTTGGCCTGGGGGAGATAGCCCCTAGATTTTGGCATAAAATTGTTGGTCAGCTAATTATATGGTAAAATGCTATTGCTTGGTTGAAGGTTAGGGGTAATGTTGGTTAAACATATCTAAATGTTGGTTAAACATATCTAAAGGAGGGTGTAATGCTTCAATTAATGAAAAAATGCCTATCGGTTTTTTAGTATCATTACTAATAATTGTAACTAGTTCCATTGGCCAATGTGAACAGGGATGGGCTTTATTGGATGGCAGTGTTACAAGTGAAGCAGGAACATATACAGTCCCTTATCAAACATTTGGCGGGCATATTCTGGTTAAGACTATAATTAACGATAGTCTCGAAGAATATACGTTTTTATTAGATAGTGCGGCTCCTATGGTAATAAGTAAAAAATAGTTAACGAGCTGAAAATTGTAGCTGTACCAGGTGGGACTATGGTTGATGTAAATAAAGAACGACAAAGTGCAGATGCTATTCATTTAAAACTTCAGGTTGGTAATGTAGTAGTTAAAAATTTAGGTTCATTCGTAGATGACCTTAAAAGTATAGAATCTTTCGGCTTGAAAATGGATGGTATACTTGAAAGCAATTTTTTAAAATTATTTCGGGTTAGTATTGACTATCGTAAAAAAGAACTGATTTTTGCCCATAATGACAGATCAAACAGTGGACCTAACGCTCAAACCGGGTATATGATTAAATTAATGCAAAATAATCTTGGGCAGGTTAGTACAGAGATTAAGGTTGGTTCTTAAACTTTTGTTGGGCGTATCGATACGGGAGCAGCCGGTTGTGGCAGTGATTATTTATTATTTCCTACCAAACTTTTGGAGAAGATTCGACCGGAGCTAGATTGTAAAGTAATGAATGAACGGGGAGTTACTAGTGTCGGAGCCTTTAGTGGTGGTAGTTCCATGAGTTCACGGATAACCAGTTTGGAAATGGGAACCTTTAAAGTCAATAATTTGCCGGTTGGTATTACCGGTGATGTAGGGATTCTGATCACAAACGATTTTTTAGCGCATTTTAAGGTGACGATTGACTATCCTAAATCGTTAATGTATCTTTGCCCTAATGGAAAGCCATTTAAGACTAATCTGAATGTTTTCGGGTTTAGAGCGCAACGCGATCCAAACGGTAAATTAAAGATTGTAGGATTGTGGGAAGGGTCTTCGACGGAGCAGAACGGTTTGAAAATCGGCGATGAGATCACCAATATTGCGCTTGTGAACGGTAATCAACTATCCAATATCACTTTTGAAGAATATTTATCAGTTTTATATGACGCTGTAGATTTGACCTTGCGTTTACGAATTGTCAATGATAGCGGTACACGGGAAGTGACATTGAAAAGCTCTGATGTTTTACCAAAGATAATCTGATTTTAATAATTTAATGAGATCAAAACGTCAAGTTGGAAAAATTTAAAATCCAAGTTTGAGGCGGAAAGGAAACAAATTCTTATACATATAGGATGGATAAGGGCCAGTAAAATTAGACTTCACTCAACCATGGCACGCGGTGCGGCGGATTTTGAAAGTAGGCTTAGGACTTTTAAAACAATTGCATCAGGATGAAGCTGATTGATTATTATAAAAAAAGGGGGATTGTAATGAAGGCAGAGGTGTATTACTTTACAGGCACAGGAAATTCGTTGGTAGTGGCAAAAGATATTGCCAGGGAAATCGAGGGTGAACTGATTTCTATTCCATCTGCAATAAGCAAAGGCGCTATTAAAATTAATCCAAAAACCGCAGTAATTGTGTTTCCGGTTTATATGTGGGGAATACCGCTCATCATTGAAAGATTTGTCAAAAGCATCGAAAATCTTAAGGATAAATCTATCTACGCCGTGGTAACATATGGCGGCATGCCGGGAGCTACCATCAACATATTAGAAAAAACGTTAGAGAGTTGTGGAGGAAAGCTGGCGGCAGGTTTTGCCGTGGCAATGCCCGGTAATTACACACCGATGTATGGGGCGATTGCCGAAGAAAAGCAAAAGAAAATGTTTGATAATTGGAGTAAGAAGGTTAAAATTATTGCGGAATATATTAATACCAACCGGCAAGGGAAAAAGGAAAACAGCAATTTTTTGGTAAATTTAATATTTTCAAGTTTAATTTACAATCTTTCAGCCAAACATATTCCGGAAATGGATCGAGATTTCTGGATCGATGAAAAATGCAATCAATGCGGTATCTGTCAAAAGATATGTCCGGTGTCCAATATAGATATGGATGGCGGAAAACCAATATGGAAGAGGAAATGCGAACAATGCTTGGCTTGTCTGCAGTGGTGCCCTGAAAAAGCTATTCAATATGGAAAGGATACCTCAATGCGTAAAAGATATCATCACCCCGATATTGATATATCAGGCATTCTAAATCAGGCTAAGAAATTAAACATGTGATTATGTCAGTCTTCGGATGCTGGTGGTGTTGGCTCTGTCCGGATCGACCACTCCCGATGATAAACAGATTGCTTTGATGGAGAGTATTCATGGCATCATAAGCAATGGTCACCGAGTTTGTAATAATTGTTAATCCGGGAACCCTTTCTAACCAAGGCACCATTCCGGCAATAGTGGACGAGGCGTTCGCCAGTGCCGTTTTAGCACTCGGAAGGATCACTTCGCGTACTTGGGAACGTGAAAACCTCCCTACTATATTGGGGAGGATGCTCCTCCGTAGGTCGATTTACCAAACTTTGACCGATATCGGTAAAAAACAAGCTGCCTGATTAGGGGAGTGGCTGGTTGAGTATTACCCGCCGGATTATAATGTCAGCAGCCCGTTACAGAGAGCCCGCCAGACTGCTGACATTATTGCAACAAGGCCGGTGTGAGCATTGATTTTTTGATGAATCACTACTTGAGCGAGTTTCATAATTACAAAAATTTATCTTCGCATGCAATATATAGTGTAGGTTTTATTTTAGTCTATCAATATATTGTATGCGAAGCCGGAAAAAAGGAATTATGAAACCGCCTAACTTCCCAAGTTCCAATTAATACTTTCGAGGTCCAAGTTTCTACTTCCGAAGCTCTAATTAATACTTTTGAAATCCAATTTTCTACCTCAGAAGTTCTAATTAGTACCTTTGAAGTACAAATTTCTAGCCCGGAAGTTCCAATGAGTACATTGGAAGCCCAAATTTCTACCTCCGAAGCTCTATTTAGTACCTCGGAAGTTGAATTTTCTACTTCCGAAGTTCGACCTTCTACCTTGAGAGTAGCTAACAAAAATCTATTGTCATCGAAGCATAAGCCAAAATCATACTGATTCCTGACTATTCCTCCCCTTGACAATCCGATCAAAAATTCCAAAATAATTCTCAAACGTCTTCCCGGTACAACCCGGATTTTTAATCCGGATGCCCGGTGTTCTTGATCCCATCAATGCGAAAGCCATTGCCATCCTGTGGTCATTATAAGTCTCTATCTCGGCCCCATGGGGTTTACCCGGATGAATCACGATCCCATCATCAATTTCTTCCGCCTGAACTCCCATTCGCTTTAACTCGGTGATAATCGCGGCGATCCGGTTTGATTCATGGTACTTAATTAAGCCTATGTTCCGAATCACAGTTGGTGAGGAAGCATAAGGAGCCAATGCCGCCAAAGTCATTGTCTGGTCCGGAGTCCCACCAAGATCGGCTTGGATCCCCCGGAATTCCCCTCCCGGAGGTCCTTCCACATAAATCCCGCCATCCCTTTCACCCACTCGGCCGCCCAAATCTTTTAACACCTTTAAAAACTGCATATCGCCTTGAAGCGAATCCAAAGGGACTCCCTTTACCAACGCCGTTCCTCCGGTGAGAACGGCCATCGCCCAAAAATAACAGGCATTGGAGACATCCGGCTCAATCTGAAAATCTCTCCCAAGATACCTCTGGGTTGGCACTTTAAATTTGCGAAAATCGTCTGTCTCAACTTCCACACCGAATTCGCCCATCATCCTGATGGTCATTTCTATATAAGGCTTGGCCGCCAGTTCCCCGGCAAGTTCAATCTCCAGCCCGGTCTTCCCCAAACCGCCCACTATCAATAAGGCGCTTAAAAATTGACTGCTGATCTTGGCCTCCAGAATTACCGACCCATCCGGCGAACCTGCCCCTTTCAATCGAAACGGAAGGCAATCGGGCTGGCCTAAAAATTCAAACCGGGCTCCCATGGACTTTAAGGCCTTTAGCAATGGTTTCATCGGCCGGGCCGCCATTTGCGGAGAAGCTTCGATCAAATACTCGCCTTGAGAAACGGCTAATAACGCAGTCAAAAACCGGGCTGCCGTCCCGGCGCTCCCCACATTAATATTGACCCGCTGGTTCGGGATGTCCCCGTTGTTACCGGTAACCGCGACTTCTTTCGAAGCCTCATTAATTTCAATAACAAATCCCAGCCTAGCCAGGCAGTCCATAAAATTCCGGCTGTCCTCACTGAACAGTACGTTGCTCAGCCGCACCGTTCGGCCGCATAAAGCAGCAATCAATAAAGCCCGGTTGGTAATGCTTTTGGAACCCGGCACCTCCACTGAGAAGTTTAAGGAACCCTGGATTGCCGGTACATCGTAAAATTCTTTATCGGACATCGTTTCGTTTACCTCAACCCGGAAAGAAAAATATTATGAGAAAGATGATTATTGATAGCTAAAGCTATCTTAATAATCCTGTGAATCCCGTTAGTCCTGTCTATTAAATCTTCATAGACAGGATTTACACAGATTGAAACTGATTTTTAAAATCAAACCCTTATACGGCTAATCCCGGTTTAACCTAGCTTCCAGCCGTTCCTTCTCCGCCTCATACCCGGGTTTCCCCAACAAAGCGAACATATTCTTCTTATAAGCCTCAACTCCCGGTTGGTCGAAGGGATTGACCGCATTTAGGTAACCGCTAAGGCCGCATGCTTTTTCAAAGAAATAGACCAGGTTCCCGAAATAATAAGGGGTGAGTTCCGGGATCCGAATCGCTATGTTTGGAACCCCGCCGTCATGATGAGCCAAAAGCGTGCCTTCAAAAGCCTTTTCATTGACATGCTCCATTGTCCGGCCGGAAAGGAAATTTAAACCGTCGATATTATCCGGATCATTGGGAATGGCCACCGAACGCCGGGTTTTTTCCACCCAAAGCACGGTTTCGAAAAGATCGCGGCGTCCCTCTTGAATATATTGGCCCATTGAATGCAAGTCGGTTGAAAAATCACATGCTGCCGGGAAGATTCCTTTCTGGTTCTTGCCTTCACTCTCCCCGAACAGTTGCTTCCACCATTCCGCAAAATAATGTAGGCTCGGTTCGTAATTAACCAGGATTTCAATGAGTTTTCCCTTGCGGTAAAGGATGTTCCGGGCCACCGCATATTGATAAGCCGGATTTGCGTCCAGATTAGGCTCCCGATAGGCTTCAAAACCGTCCCGGGCCCCATCCATCATCTCCTGAATGTCAATCCCGGCGGCAGCAATCGGTAGCAAGCCTACCGGAGTCAAAACAGAATATCTGCCCCCGACATCGTCTGGAATTACAAACTGAGTGTAGCCTTCAGCATCAGCTAGTCTTTTCAAAGCCCCTTTGGCTCGGTCGGTGGTGGCATAGATGCGCCCTTTCGCTCCTGCGGCGCCATATTTTTTGTTTAATAATTCTTTAATCAAACGGAAAGCGACCGCTGGTTCAGTAGTGGTTCCGGATTTGGAAATAATGTTAACCGTAAAATCTTTCTCTGCTAAAACTTCAAGTAGTTCAGCGGTATATGTCGGGCTGATTGTTTGCCCGAGATAAAAAATTTCCGGCCCCTGCTGTTGTTCTTTGCGAAACCGGTTCCCAAAAGAATGCGTTAACATTTCTATAGCAGCCCTGGCTCCCAGATAAGAACCTCCAATCCCTATGACAACCATGGCTTCCGAAGTATCTCGAATTTGGCGGGCAGCCTTTTGAATTGCATTTAATTCCTGTATATCGGATTTGATAGGAAGATCAACCCATCCCAAAAAATCATTACCGGCGCCGGTGCCTTTATGAAGCTGTTCATGGGCTGCAATGGCCTGGCTTTCCATTAACCTAATTTCTTCAGGGATGATATATGGAGCTGTTTTAGTTAAGTTTAAAGTTAACCCTTTTTTCACTAGTTTACCCCCACACCTCAATTTTTTAATAACTATTACCGAATATCCTCGTTTTTATTACCATGGCCCAATAATATTTCCTGCTTTTCCATTTTATTCTCCGACGGAACCAAAACTCCTGCCATTCAAGATGGATCTGTCACTAAATATATACCGGTATAAATAACCCTCAATGGAAGAACGTTTTATTATGTAACTTTATTTATAACCGTATTGCTGTGTATATGTTAGTAACTCCATTGACTTTGAGTTTTTCCTAGTGTAAGTTTTTAACATTAGTTCTAGAGAAAGGTGGGAATAAAATGAGAAAAATCGCTATTTACGGTAAGGGTGGCATCGGTAAATCGACCACCACTCAAAACACAGTCGCCGGTTTGGCGGAAATGGGGAAAAAAGTAATGGTAGTCGGTTGCGACCCGAAAGCTGACTCTACCCGTTTATTACTGGGAGGCTTGGCTCAAAAGTCGGTTTTGGACACTTTACGGGATGAGGGCGAAGATGTGGAATTGGATGAAATCATGCGGACCGGTTTTAGTGACACCTGCTGTGTGGAATCCGGCGGACCGGAACCGGGGGTTGGTTGCGCCGGCAGGGGTATCATTACATCCATTAACCTCTTGGAACAACTGGGAGCCTTCGAAGCAGATAAAAAATTGGATTATGTTTTCTTCGATGTTTTAGGTGACGTTGTTTGCGGTGGGTTTGCCATGCCGATCCGTGAAAAAAAAGCGGAAGAGATCTATATTGTAGTCTCCGGCGAGATGATGGCCATGTATGCCGCGAACAACATTTGTAAAGGGATCCGTAAATACGCCGAAGCCGGCGGCGTTCGTTTGGGTGGGTTAATTTGCAACAGCCGGAAAGTTGATAACGAACAACAAATGATTGAACAATTGGCCAAACGATTGGGTACTCAAATGATTTATTTCGTACCCCGCGACAACATGGTGCAAAAGGCGGAGATCAACCG
>JAEZJK010000102.1 GCA_023415835.1 Bacillota bacterium | reverse complement strand
TCCCGGTCTATTCCTTGAATGTATCCCATGCTAATTTACTCCTTAGGTTGTTTCTTTTCCCATCCCATTATAGTATAATTATACCATATTTTACCTCGATATTTCTGGTTTTCACACATTCTGACGTCCTAGGCCATGTTTGCTTATGACATTGATGATCTGACGGTAACGTTGGATATGGCGGTAATGATTGGTAAATAATTGCATGGTTTTTTAAAAGGCGATGATTATTTGGTTAGAGTTTATTATTGGACTGATCCGAACAAATTATCAAT
Organism: Bacillota bacterium; assembly: GCA_023415835.1. GTDB lineage: Bacteria > Bacillota > UBA4882 > UBA8346 > UBA8346 > JAAYHS01. Next base: position 36,351 of record JAEZJK010000102.1, on the reverse strand, counting down.
TTTTCGCATTCATCGGAATGAGTAAGTTAGCTTTAATTTTTAATGTAGGTTTCCTTTGTTTCACTGATGGTAAGTGAAATTGATAGTGATATAATGAAATCAAGTAAGATAGGCAAAAGGCATTAGGCAACAGGCAAGAGCATTGTAAGTTTTAGCCTTTTGCATCCTTTTGATTACTCCAGTAATACTAATTACGAATAAACGCGAATTAACACAAATAAATCTTTCATACAGGTTCCGTTTAAAAAAACTTAAAGGGGGATTTCAAGGGTGCGTGAAAAATTGATCATGGTTTCAGTGTTAGGAATCAGTTTAATCATCAGTTCCATAGTGTTTGGGACTTATTTTTATCAAAGCCGGCAGTCAGAGAAGACCATCAGAGTGGTTGGAGCAGCCACCCAAAGATTCGGTTCCGATATTATCAAATGGCGAATCACAATTACTCGCAATACAGGGATTAATGATTTAAATAAGGGTTTTGAATTGATCAGGCAAGACCGGATGAACCTAACTGAAATCTTGAAAAAGAACGGTGTTGACGAGAAAAGTATTAGTATCCAGCCGGTAAACACTAACCCAATTTACAATCAATATGAGCGACCGAGTAATCCAACCGGATATAATATTCAACAAAACATTTTTGTAATCTCAAAAGATGTGGATACCATTGAGCAATTCGCCCTGGATCCGAGCGAACTGGTGGAAAAAGGGATTGTGATTCAATCTTCAAACCTGGAATACTATTCCTCTAGGTTAAGTGAGATTAAACGGGAGTTGTTGGCCGAAGCCACCAAGGACGCCCGAAGGCGGGCGGAAGAAATCGCTAAAAGTTCCGGGGATCGGATTAGACAGATCGTTTCGGCCCGTGTTGGGGTCTTTCAAATTACTGAACCGTTTTCGACCGAAGTATCGGATTATGGAATTTATAACTCATCCACCAGGGAAAAAGATATTACAGTTACTGTAAACGTTGTTTTTAATTTGAAATAATTAAGCGACTAAACCGTCCAATCAAGGACGGTTTTACATATCGTTAGGCATTCTTTTCAACGATGGATTTCATATTGGCGATGGCGAAGGCGATCACATGTTCATACCATACCTCAATCGTTGAACCAGGAATAATATCCATCCACCGTCTCGCGGGAGCGTCGAAACACCGTAGAATTACTCCGTCGTCAGTATAATCATAGACACCCAGGAGGCAGATTTTGCCTTCTTCAAATAAAACATGATTAATGGCATAACTGAATTTTTCATATCCGGCAGTTGAAATTTTAGCTTTTTTTAAACTCTCCCGGTAGGTATCTTTTCCGGTACCGCTGTAAGTTACTTTAATCCAAACATCCAAGTAAATCCGATTGGAACCATTATCATTTAATACTTTCACACTTTCCCCATCAAAAAAATGCTTAGTAAGATTATCGTCCAAAATCAACTCCCACCGATCCACGGCTTCGATCTGCCCCAACGAACCGAGTAAAAGGATTGATACTAAAAACCAAATGATTTTGGTCATTTATGCTTCTTCCTTTCTTTGATAAGATCGATATTTGTTGCATCTGATGCAACTCAACACATTATATGCATTTATCACTCGAATATCACAATTTTGGAGTTGACCCGAACATATGTTCTTGGTATAATTTAAACATGTGAGGTAGAGGTTGATGGAACTGGATCAAAAGCTGGGGATTCTGGCTGCGGCTGCTAAATATGACGTGTCTTGTTCATCGAGCGGCAGCACCCGAACGAACTCAGGGAAGGGTTTGGGCAATGCTGCGGTTTCTGGGATTTGCCACAGTTGGTCCGGGGACGGCCGGTGCATTTCATTATTAAAAGTATTGTTGACTAATTACTGTATCTATGATTGCGCTTACTGCGCCAACCGGCGGAGTAACGACATACCTCGCTCCGCCTTTACCGTGGCCGAAGTTGTCAAGTTGACCATCGACTTTTACCGCCGGAATTATATTGAGGGCCTTTTTTTAAGCTCAGGGATTTTGAAAAACGTCGATTACACCATGGAGTTAATGGTTAGGGTGGCCAAGGAACTCAGGTTAAACCATAATTTTCATGGTTATATTCATTTGAAGGCGATCCCCGGATCCAGCCGGGAACTGCTTCGAGAAGCCGGATTTTTTGCCGATCGGCTTAGCGCTAATATTGAGCTTCCCTCGGAGCGGGGGTTGAAATTACTGGCTCCGGATAAGTCGAAGGAGCATATTTTGACTTCGTTCTCGTACTTGAGCGCCCAAATCGGCCGCCATCAGGAGGAACGAAAGCGGTTGCGGAAAGCGCCCCAATTTGCTCCGGCCGGGCAAAGCACTCAACTGATTGTGGGCGCTACTCCCGAAAATGACCTCCAGATTGTCAGATTAGCGGAGGGGTTGTATCAAAAGTTTCGCTTAAAAAGGGTCTATTATTCGGCATATGTCCCTGTGAATCAAAATTCGCTGTTACCGGCTTTATCATCAACGCCGCCGCTGCGGCGGGAAAACCGGCTTTATCAAGCTGATTGGTTGTTGCGTTTTTATGGGTTTCAGGCATCGGAGTTATTGGAACCTGGAGAGCCTTTTTTGGATCGGGAGCTAGACCCCAAAACCGGTTGGGCTTTAAGAAATATGAATGTTTTTCCGGTGGAGGTGAATCAGGCCGACTTTGAGATGCTGATTCGGACGCCGGGAGTTGGGTTAAAATCGGCGCGGCAAATTATTGCCGCCAGGCGGCATGGACCGCTTTCCTTCGATAATTTGGGGAAGTTGGGCGTGGTGCTAAGGCGGGCCAGATATTTTTTGACTTGCCAAGGGAAGTATTTGGAGAAAATTGATAATCCGATGTTACTGAGGCGAGCTTTAAGTGACAAGGAGAGTAAAGTAATAAAAGTAAGGGATGAAATGCAACTACCATTGTTCGACACGGATTTCACAGATTCGCAGGTTGTAAGCTATGTCTGACAGTTCAAACTTAATTTTGTCGGGATGTTTAAAACGTTACTTACCGGATACAAGTTTAAATTAACCTTGGAGGAGAAAAAATGCTTTATTACATTTATGACGGTACTTTTGACGGGTTTTTGACTGCGGTCCGGGAAGTGATGGAGCGGAATGAGTCGCCGGAGCAGATCGTTACCGAGGATAAGTTGGAAGGGAACCTGTTTCTAGAGACTAGGATGATTGAAACTGATTTTTGTAAAGCTAAGGAATTTTTGGGGGAGATTTTAAAAAAGTTGTCTCAGGATGGGTTAAAGAAAGTACTTTACTGTTATCTCGCCGAAGAAGCCGGGAGCGAGATTATGCTTTGCGAATATCTCCGAAAAGTTATGGCTGCTCCCGGAAACATTGAGACCAAATTGACCGATCCGGTAATCTTGAAGGTTCAAAAGCTTAGAGAGAAAGTGGCTAAAGAAGTGTGTCGCTTTAAAGGGGTTATCAGGTTTCGCGAGATCGAACCGGGTTTTTTCTATGCCCCCATTGAGCCGGATCATCAGGTTACCCCGCTCCTGGCCGAACATTTTCGGAAAAGATTCGCCGATCAGCGCTGGTTCATTCATGACCGGCGCCGGAATTGCGGAATACTTTACGATAGGAATGAGGTTCGCTTTTTAAAAGGAATTGAACTGAAACCGGAGTTGGAGGATTTTACGGCCGAGCCAAGTTCTTTTTCTAAGGAGGAAAACGACTGGCAAAACCTTTGGAATGTATACTTTAAAAGTATTGAGATTAAGGAACGTTCCAATCCAAAACTCCAAAAACAGCATTTGCCGGCGCGGTACTGGAAGTATCTAGTAGAAGAGATCGGGGAGGAGAGTAAGGGAATAGGTATTATTTCTGAAGGGGAGCGGGAATTTGGAGTGGAATTGATAAACTGCTAATCGATATCGGAAAGCGAACCTATCATTATAATATTCCATCCGTCAAAAGTAGGAGAAAAATCTCCTACTTTATATTTTTTTATAGGGTTCCAAGGATGGATGCAGTTATTGGAAATAATGGATATAATTAAACAGAATTAGCAGACGGACTGCCTTACTCGCATTAAAAAATCGTTAGAAGGGGGAAAACACAGGTGAAAGTATTAGCAATTGTCGCTAGCCCAAAAAGGGAAGGCAATGTAAGTAGTATTTGCGGCAAAATCCTTGAGGGAGCCGCTCAAAACGGACATCAGATCGAGATTATTAACCTCTATGATTATAATATAAAATACTGTATCGGATGTCTATCTTGCGCCAAAACACGGTGTTGTTCAATTAACGATGATTTTGATTTGCTTTTTAATAAAGAAAAAGAAGCTGATATAGTGATTTATGGGACTCCAATATATTGTCATGATGTGCCGGGGATACTTAAAAACTTTATGGATCGGCATGTTCATGCGGTAATCCCACATGTAGATCTAAAAGAAGTTAGAGGATTTTTAGGAAAATCGAAGCTTGCAATGAATTACATGAAAGACTTTAAACGGAACAATCCATTTAAAAAGAAACAATTTATAGTGGTAATTACATGTTCCAACCCTAGTAAGGGCGAAAAACAAATGAAGCATATTCTTTTTGTATTAAAATCGTTTATTCAAGATGAAATGAAGGCTGAAATTGTAAAGAAAATTATCTATTCAGACACCCTTTTCCGGTTTAAGGAAAATCAATACGATCGAAAAATGAAATTAGCTTATCGAATTGGTTTTACCTTAAATTGAAGTAATTGTAATCAATAAAGGTTTTTAGCGGTAGGCGCAGAAAAACTATAAATAAAGGGGGTATGGCTACTTTGATAAAAGTCTTTATCGTGGATGATCATCCCGTAGTTCTCCAAGGCTTAAAAGCTTTTCTAGCCACGCAAAGCGGTATTGAAATAGTGGGAGAAGCGGGAGACGGGGAAGCGGCGTGGGAAGGGATTCAAAAAGCCGATCCCGATGTAGCCGTCATCGATCTTCATCTCCCCAGTTTGAATGGGATCCGTTTGACGCAGGCAATTAGAGCGGCAGGCTTAAAAACCAAGGTGATTATTCTCTCTAGTTTTTGCGAGGACGATCAAATAATCGCAGCGATTGAAGCGGGCGCTCTAAGTTATTTGATGAAGGACTCTCCTCCTGAAAAATTGGTGGAAGCTATTGTAGCTGCCCGGACCGGAGAACCTATATTGCACCCCAGGATCGCTAAAAAATTAATGCAGCGGGTTACCAGACCGGAAGCTTACTTTGAACCGTTGACTTCAAAGGAAAAAGAGATCCTTGGATTGCTGGTTAAAGGGAAATCCAATAAAGAAATCGGCTTGGAGTCGCACATTTCCGAAACGACTGTAAAAACCCATATCAGCAACATCATCCATAAACTGGGCGTTAAAGACCGGACCCAAGCGGTAATCAAAGCCATCGAACTAAAAATCCCCGGAGGATGACCCAAGATGGGAACTTTACGTGAATGGATCAAATGGGGCGGGCTAATCGGGATTGGAATTTCGATGATGTTTTTATTAACCTTTGAGGGTTCATTTCCGGACGTTCGCATATGCCTTTATTACATTTTTTTTGGCCTAATAGCGGGCATCTTTATTACTACGGGAAACTTAGTACTATCTAAAACCGTTTATCTATATTTTCCGGCCAATAGTAAGCTGTTTTTCCAGTTTGTAATACGCTATATGATAAGCGCCGCTTTGTTTTATCTTACAGCTGTTTTATATCGGACCTATATTTATAGCCTTTTCCCTAACCACCGGGTCATCGTGGGAACTAGCCTCGCGGTGGGTATCGCTTCGGTAATGGTAGGGTTGTTTTGGTGTTATACCGCTGAAAAAGATGAAAGGATTAAATTGGAGATAGATAACCGAAAGTTAGCGGTGGTTGAAGAAAGAAACCGAATTGCCCGGGAGTTGCACGATGCCGTATCACAGAATCTTTTTGGAATCAGTCTCAATTTAAATACTTTAAAATATTTACTGGAACGTGAACCAGAGAAAGCGACGGGCATTATTAATCAGCTTCAGGAGATGGTCACCGAAGTCCAGACTGAGATGCGGTTGATGATTTGTGAATTGCAACCAGTCGCTAGTGAAAAGGGATTTTTCGAAGCCATGGAAAATCTGGTGGGGCTTTTTGGACGAAGGTACAATTTGGAGATTAGTTGCCATTTCTCCGGGAATGGGGGAGAATTGGATGAAAAGCGACAATTGGTATTTTATCGAGTACTTCAGGAATCGTTAAATAATGTAGCTCGCCATGCCGGAGCTGATAAGGTCAAGATTGTCTTAGCGATCAAAAACGGACATGGTAAATTAACGGTTCAAGATGACGGGAAAGGGTTTGAGTTAACGGAGTTTAACAATGAAGGGCATTTGGGATTGAGAGGAATGCGGGAACGAGTTAATGAGGTTGGGGGATATTTTAAAATTGATTCGGCTCTCAATGAGGGAACAATAGTAATAGTGGAGGTATAGTGGGATACAGCCAATCAATGATGCCAATCAAAGGTTAAAGCCCTTTGCTGTTGTAGCCTCACTCATGAGGTTTGATTGTGAATTTATGTCGTGGATTAATCCAAATTAAACAATAAATTATAAAACTATGGTCACAGACTGTAAAAGTATAGGCTGTGGCCTTTTTTAAAATCAAGGATAGGGTAAGGTAGAAAAACAATTAGACTATTAAAAAAATGAGTGGTTTACACTCCTTTTAAGATCCTCTCAAGTTGTATCTGTATCGAATTTATAATTGGACGGGCTACTATTTCGATACGTTATTTCAACTTATTATTCTTCTTCTCCTCTTCGGTCACCGAGTCCGGATCGATCTCGAACTTTAGAACGGGACTAAACTTTTTAAGGGTTGGATTCTCAGCCGAATTAACCGGTTGGTCGTAGACCAACTTAGGGGTGATCACAATCACGAACTCGTCCTGGACATCTTTGGTTGAGGTATTGGTGAATAAATAGCCCAGGATCGGAATATGTCCCAGGATCGGAATTTTGGAGACGGATTTTTCTTTACGGGTATTGATAAGGCCGCTAATCACGATGGTTTGGCCGTCATTGACCCGGACCGTGGTTTCGGTTGAACGTTCAAAGGTAGTGGGAAGCTCAGAACTTTCCGACGAAGGATCGCCGAATTCGCTGAGTTCTGGTTTGACCTCCATGGTGATCTGGTTGTTTGCCGATACCCAAGGAGTAATGTTGAGCTTTAAACCGGATTCATAAGTTTTTACAGCTTTATCGGTGTCTTTACCCTCCGTAGTTGTCGTTTCTGAGGTTGTAACTTCATAACTCCGTTTGGTGGAAACATTAAATTTGGCAGGGTACCCATTTAAAGTAGTTATTGTCGGATTGGCTACGATTGTCGCCTTTCCATTTTGCAATAGAGCGGTTAAAGCACCGAGAACACCTTTTTCATCATCATCCGTTTTAACTGTTCCGGGATCAATCAATTTGACACTGCCTTCCCCGGGACGTAAATATAATTCATTACCGTTACCCAATTTAATCGCACCTTGAGGGGCTTTCCAGGTAAAACCTTTGGAATAAGAGATTTGAACCACCATCACGTCAAAGACGATTAATGGATTGACCTGGTCGATTTTATCGATATAGCTTTTAACTTGATGAATCAAGTTTTGGGGGCCTCGGACAACGATGGCGTTGGCTTCCTTCAAGACAACCAGGTCGGCTTTGGGAATCGACGCCGGAATCAGCTTTAAAACATCCTCGGCTTTCAGGTAGTTGATTTTAATGACTTCGGTCGTATCTTCGATGGTGGCGATATCAACCTGCTCCAAATATTCGGAGAAGAGTTGATGGATGTCTTCCGGACCGGTTACCACCATAGCGTTTTTTTCGGCGATTTGGATGAAATTGGAGCGTAGAAAAATCGGCGGTAGAGTATTAAACAGCTGGTCGACCTTGAGATATTTGATTGGGTAAATTTTTACCGTGGAAAAGTCCCTGTTTTCGGGCCGGACGCTCAGGCCGTCGCCGACAAGATAAGTTTCGTCCATAAATTTATAGGTAAAAATAGTCCCTTTGAAGAGAAAATCCATGACCTGAGTGAAACTATAACCCTGGAGCCTGATATTGTTGACCGTCCAATTGACCTGGGACAACACTACCAGATTAAGGTCAGCTTTGCGGGCCATTTCGTTTAAGATTTGGGTTAAGGGGGCGTTGGTGACATCCAGATTGAAGTATTTGGTTTCCGGGTCGTAGAAGATCCGCATGTTTTTGTTTTGAGTAGTATTGAGCCTGATAATATAGTGGTTGGGCTGTTTTTCAATGCTCCAACCCTGGCTTTCCAGCATCACTGATATTCCCTGAAATAAAGGGAGATCCTGAAGGTGAGTGGTGACCGTTCCCCGGACATCCCGGTCCAACATGATATTTAAACCGGACTGCCGAGCGATTTCTTTTGCTAGAACGGAAATGTCAATCCCATCGGCATCAACCGAAAGCAGATTGTCTTTATACCTAACCCGATAAGTCCCGCTCTGGCGGGAGATCCGCCAGGCGTCCCCTTCCTTAAAAAAGAGCAATTTGTTAGGTTCGCATATAATTGCCAAGCTATCGGGGATGGATAGATTTTGAAAGAAGGTGGTAATGTTTTGGTTTAGGGTTTGATCAGGGACGATTGAGACGCCGGTTTTTTCAGTAATCGCGCGGCATAAAGCGGGCAAAGGAATATCGCGGGCGTCAATGGTTAATAAGTTATTTTGATAGTTGATCGTGAATGAATATTGCCCGGTTGACTTTTTTCGGACTACCGTTACTTCACCGATGGTTTCGCCAATACAATTGGTTTGGGAGAACAAAGCTTGGATCGCGTCTTTTAGTGGGGCCGGGCCGATTATAATCGACACTTTCTCTTGTAATTCAGGGGCTGGGACAAGATTGGCCCTGCTTTTTTGAGAGATCGACTCTAAAACGGAGGAGAGCAGGATCCTTTTCGCTTCAAGATATAATTTGCCGTCTGAATATTGAACGTTTAAGACCGGATCTTCAAGAGGTTTAATATAATAAACGTTATCAGTTTTGGTGAAGGTAAGGTTGTTATTTTTAGTAAGAATAGTCAATGCCTCGATGAAAGTAACCTTATTTAAACTGATAGTAACACTTCCCGATATATCGTTATCCACATAGAGGCTGACCCTTTCTTGACTAGCCAATGAGCGAAAGACATCCCGAATATCGGCGTTTTTGAAGTCGAGATCGAATACGGCGCCGACTGCCAAGCCTTTGGCCACTGGAGTGAAGATGAGTATTATTAGTAATAGTAACGGTATCCAATGTTTACAATATAATTTCATGATAAGTGTTTAGCTCCCTGATTCTTAATCAATTATAGCAATGATTCTATCCTTATGATGAAGATCTCCCTAAAGGCAGGTTAGATTTGAAGGAATAACGTTTGGAGATTTTAAAGTAAGATAGATAATTTAAACTTTAGAATTGATTCAGATCTTATTTTATCCTAAACATACCAAATTGACAATTATTTAATTGTCCTTAATTATTTTCAAAATGTAAAGACAAAAGTGATTTGTGTTGTAAATAGGCTTATTATCAATGATGGAGACTGTTTTTTCCCTTAAGGATTTGGCAAAAAAGCATTTTAGCCGGGTTTGATATAAGGGTGGTTTTCTAAACAATAGCAGGAAAACGGATTAAATTGACGAATTCTGCAAAGAAGTGAAAACGGCAAATAACTAATATCGTTTCAAAAAACATGGGATGTAATAACAATGCAGAATTTGGCAGTCATCTGTTTTGAAAAAAATTATATCAAACAAAACCAACTTGAAACACTTATGCAGCAGCATAGCCGAGGAACCCTTTCTTGGGAGGGTTTGTTGTTAAACTCGGGCTTTATTGATGAAGAGCAACTGGCTCAAGCGATCAGCACCCAGTTGGGATTAACATACTGCCTTCCACTGGAAATTACTCCGGACGTTGATCTGCTAAAAATGCTCAGTACCAGGCAGGCCGAGCGGTACCGGGCTATTCCAATCAGTCAAGAGGATGATCGGCTTACCCTGGCTACGGATAAACCGTTAAACTTGGAGTCCTTTGATAATCTGAGCGAATTATTGAATTGCCGGATTAAGATCGCGGTCGCCTCAACAACTCAAATTACCGAAGCCTTAAAAAAGTATTACGGTTCTTCGCTGGAATCAGTAGCGGCAGTTTTGGAAGATTTGAATGAAACCGATTTAAACCAGTATCAAAGCATGTCCGAGAGCGATATCAGCACGATTGCGCCGGAATCGATGGTCAACGAAGCCCCCATTATCCGTTTGGTGAATACGATCATCAGCGGAGCTATCAAGGCCGGCGCCAGCGATATTCATTTGGAGCCTTTTGAAGGCGAGGTAAAACTGCGTTATCGGATCGATGGTGTTTTACAGGTGACCGACCCACCGCCAAAATCGTTGTACCCTGCAGTGGCCTCTAGAATTAAACTTATGGCCGGGATGGACATCACCGAACACCGCATCCCGCAGGACGGCCGGATAAAGATCCGAATCGATCAGCGCGACCTGGACTTGCGGGTAGCAGTCGCCTCGACCATGCATGGGGAAGAGATTGTAATGCGGGTCTTAAACCGGGAGAGTATTTCGCTGGGCTTGGAAGAGTTAGGGTTTTCAGAAGCAAATTTACGGGAGTTTGCCAAATTAATCACCCGGCCCCATGGGATGATCCTGGTTACCGGTCCGACCGGTAGCGGTAAAACCACGACATTATATGCAGCGTTGCAACGGTTGAACGATCCGGGCCGCAAAATTATCACCATTGAAGATCCTGTCGAATATCAACTTAAAGGCGTCAATCAAATGCAAGTAAACCCTAAAGTCAACTTCACTTTCGCTCAGGGTTTACGGACTATAGTCCGGCATGATCCGGACATTATCCTGGTCGGTGAAATCCGGGACCGGGAAACTGCCGATGTAGCCATCCAATCAGCGTTAACCGGCCATTTAGTCTTTGCTACCTTACATACCAATGACGCGTCCAGCGCCTTTACCAGGTTAATCGATATGGGGATCGAAGAATTTTTAGTAGCTTCAACTGTCCGGGGAGTCTTGGCCCAACGTTTGGTGCGGAAGGTTTGCCCGTATTGTTCAGAAAGCTATCAGCCTACAGCCGCCGAATTGGAGATTTCCGGCATCGGGAAAGATTTAAGCGGGTTGCGGCATGGGGTTGGTTGCGAAAAATGCAATTTTATCGGATTTAAGGGCCAGGTGGGCCTGTTTGAACTATTGGTCGCCACCGAAGAGGTCGAACGGTTAGTCATGGAACGGGCTAATGCCGGACGAATCCGGGAAGCCTCCATCAACCATGGAATGATCACCCTTCGGGAAAACGGCCTTGCTAAAGTCAAAATGGGCTTGACCAGCCTTTCCGAGGTCGTTCGGGTAACCCAAGAATAAGCAGTACGGAGGCAGTTTTGGAATTTTCTTATAAGGCGGCCGATCGGAGCGGCTTGATTGAAACCGGCCGGGGCGAGGCAGCCTCCGAGGAACAATTGTTAGCGGCTTTAAAAGCGAAAGGCTTGTTTCCCTTGGAGATTAAAAGGGTATCGGGGCCTAGTTTCAGCCTGTTTAAAAAGAAATTTTCCCGGAAGGAAAGGTTAGCCTTTACCAGGCAACTGGAAGGCTTGTTAAGCGCGGGGGTTGGGCTGGAAAAAGCATTGGCAATCATTAACCGGCTTTCATTCAGCCGGGAGATGAACGAAATTATCGGTCAGTTGTGCCGTTTGCTTCAAGAAGGCCACTCATTTACTTTGGCCTTGGAGAAGTATCCGCAACATTTTAATAAATTGTACGTCAGTATGGTTAAAGCGGGCGAAGTGGGGGGTATATTGGCCAAGGTCCTGAAAAGGCTCATCCGCTATGAGGAAGAAGAACTCAACCTGCGAAATTTTATCGTTAGTAGCCTCGTTTATCCGACTATTTTGGGAATAGCATGTATAGGAGTGCTTTTATTATTTGTAGTTGTGATAATTCCTACCTTCGAGCCTATTTTCGCCGAAATGAGCAACGACTTGCCGTTCCTCACCAAAATGGTGATTTTTATTGGAAAAGGGTTGCAATATTTCTGGTGGCTATTTTTATTAATCGCGGCCGGTTTTGGCGTTTGGTTCTGGAGATGGGTAAGGACTAAGGAAGGAAGGCTGCAATTTGATGGCTTTAAACTAAGGTTGCCTTTACTCGGGAATGTTTTAACCAAAATTGCGGTCTCGCGGATGTGCCTGTCTTTGAGTATGTTATGCGGCAGCGGCGTTCCGTTATTAACGGCATTGGCCATTGCCGGGGACGTCTCCGGCAACTTGGAGTTGAACAAAGCGCTTGGCGAGGTGATTCAAGAAGTAAGGCAAGGCAGCACTCTGGCTGCAAGTTTAGGAAATAAGAAAATTTTCCCGGTATTGGCTGTGGAAATGGTCGGCATCGGCGAAGAGAGTGGAAACCTTGAAGGGATGTTGGGACAGGCGTCCAATACATACGATACCGAAGTTAGGCAGACGCTCAGTATGTTCATGGCGGTATTTGAACCATTGTTGATATTGGCGATGGTTGGCGTTATCGGCATCTTGGCCATCGGGATTTTAGTGCCGATCTTCAATTTGAATTCCCAGATCGACCCAATGTGATCGGAATAAAACTTACACGAGGAGGAATTATCGATGTTTCATGAAAAAAAGTCGGAACAAGGGTTTACGTTACTCGAAATAGTGGCGGTGCTTACTTTGATGGCGGCATTGTTAACGATGGTAACTCCGAACATCATTAAAGAGCTGAAAAAAGGGCAGGTAAAAGCGGCTAAGGCCCAGGTTCAATCCCTCAAAACCGTACTCAACTCTTATTATATGGATAATTCATGTTATCCCAGCACCGAGCAGGGTTTAAAGGCGTTGGTTGAAAAACCGTCGATCCCGCCGGTTCCCGAAAATTGGGACGGCCCCTACCTTGAAGATAAAAGAATTCCTAAAGATCCTTGGGGAGTAGAAATTCGTTACATTTCACCCGGGAGCCGTAACACTGACAAATATGACCTTTACAGTTTAGGGAGCGATAAAAAAGAAGGCGGCGAGGGGAACGATGCCGATATCGGAAATTGGTAGAATTAAACCTCACTCCCAGCCGGGATATACCCTGATCGAGATTTTGGCGGTCTTAATCATACTCAGCCTAATTGGGTTATTGGTTTTTCCCCGTTTTGACGGTGGGGAAGAAAAAGCGTATCTCAAACAGATCGGTAAGTTGATTCAGGCGGACATTCAAACCGTAAGCGAAGAGGCGGCCGTTGAAAAGTCCGAGATTATAGTGGAACTTTTCTCAAACGGCTATTGTTTTGAGATCGGGGATATTGAGATCAGGCGGGTTTTTGACAAATATCAGTTCCATTGGGATTTCCCCGGTCAAGAAACCGAAGCAGCCGATTCCCTCAAACTTTTCACTAAAAATAATGAAAGCTTTGAACCTAGCAATTTGGAATTGAGCTTTAATAGCGATGGCGATTTCCCGGAGGATACGGTTCAATGGGCGTCCCAAAATTTTACGGGAAGTTTATTGTTTAAATCGGACGGAAGCGTGAATTGGAATTATGCGCCAAGAAAAATTTAGGTCCCAAGTTGGGATGGCTTTACTCGAAGTAGTGCTTACTTTGGCTTTAACCTGTGTCTCGGCTACGGTTTTAGTCGCTTCCTTTAAGCAAACAGTTTATACCAGGGAGCAACTGAGCGGGAGAGTTACAGCTCAAATCCTGGGCGCCGGAAAGCTGGCTGAGTTGATCGGAGGTAGCGAAATGAGCAGTTCCGGAGCCTTTTCCGAACCGTACCAGAAATTTAGATGGACAGCCCGGGAAGAGGAGATGGAGGCCGGCATTATCGCTGTATTTTTAACGGTCGAATGGAGCAGGGGCAATGAATTGTCGCAAAAAACCTTCCGCGGTTACCGGGAGCCGGAAACATTCAATTTCGATTAGGACCGCGTTAAAAGAGAACGGGATGACCTTGGCTGAAGTGTTGGCCGCTTTAGCCTTAACAACCGTATTATTGGGTATGTTGTCCCAGTTTTTATACAGTTCAGTCAGCCTGTGGAGCAAAAATGATAAAGTATACCGTAAGCAACACCAATTAAAATATGTCTATCAGACCATCGCCAATGATCTTGGAGGAGTTTTTTCAAGCCGGTTCCTCCCCGAAGAACCTTTTAAGGGAGAAGAAAATCGTTTGAACTTTTGGAATGAGAGCCCTCGCGGGCTGAAATATATCGGGTACCGTTACGATTATGAAGCAAAAGCGCTCTGGCGTTCGGCCGGGTTGTGGGGCAGTGTCCCGGAGGAAAGGAAATTGTTCACCGGTATTTCCGAATGGCGGTTTGAATATTTTGAGCCCAAAAAACGGAATTGGGTATTGTACTGGGAACCGTCGTTCCCGGGAGAACTGCCGTCTTTAGTTAAAATCACCGCCAAAAGCGATCTGGGTATTTTAGGGCCGTTTGTTTTTCCCATCGAGGTCCGCCGGAACGAGGCAGAAGAATGAAGGCTATTATGGAAGACAGCCGGGGGTCGGTTTTGATCCTGGTGGCTTGGATTTTTGCGATAATAGGTGTGATAGCTTCTTTTTTATTATACCGATCCGAACTGGAGTGGGCGGCTGTAGCAAATCTGGAACGTAATACCCAGGCCAGGCAGTTGGCGGAGGAGATTTTACAGGAACGTTTGACTATACTCCGGGAAGACGATACCGAGAATGATAGTATGGATGACGCTTGGTTCGAAGGCGACGGCTATTTTCAATATGAGCGGGATGGTTATGAGGTTACCATTAAAATCGAGGATGAAGGAAGCAAGCCGAACCTTAATTTATTGGGCCTGGATGAATTGCAGCTGTTTGGATTAGATGACGAACAGATGGAATCATTATTGGACTGGATCGATCTTGACAACGACACCCGTCCGGCTGGGGCAGAGGTTGATTATTACCAGTCGTTAACTCCGGGATATAAGCCGCGGAACGGATTTATTTCAACGTTACGGGAGGTTTTAGCGGTTAAAAACGGTCAGGATACATATGGGGAGATAGCCCCGTATTGTACTGTCTTCGGAAAGTATAACATCAATATACTAACCGGAGAAAACCTGGAAAATCTGTTATTATCGTCGGGGTTCGAAAAAATCTGGGTGGAGCGGATGGTTTCCGATTTTAAGTCGTATCGGGCGAACAAATTTTTTAACAATGAAGACGATTTACGCCAATTGAGCGCGGTCAGCCTTGAAAAACTGGAACAACTCCGCCCTTTGCTGACCGTTACCGGAATTATTAACATCAATTTCATCTCAGAAAAAGGTTTAAAAGTAATACTCGAGAAGATCGGTTATGGCACGGATTTGGCAGCAAGAATCATTAACCGTCGCCGGGAAGCGCCCTTTATTGAGATTGCGGAAGCACAAAGTTTTTTCAGCAACCGTAGAATGCCGATAAAAGTTGAATATTATTTTGCAACGGTTTCAACGATTATCCGTTATCAAATCTGGCTTAACAAGGGAAAACACACTTACTATTTAGAAACGGTCCAGGAGCGGATCCTGGATAATGAAGAGTGGAAGCTCTATCCGCTTTCCTGGTGCTTTTTACGCAACCAGGAAGCCCCGGAATTGCCGGAACCGCCGGAGATCGACACTGAAAATGGCGAGGAATAAGGATGGCTAAAACAACGATCGTCGTTTATTTGGGGGAGAATTATTTTACGGCTGTAGAAATAAAAATCACTGCCGCCGGTGGCGAGGTGCTCCGTTATACCGTCCATCAGTTGCCGGAATCCGGATTTTCCGGGGAATGGTTAGCGGCGATCTGGAAGAAGGAGTACTATGGCCACACTAAGGTAATCACCCTGTTACCCCAAGGATTGGTTAGATATAAATCATTATCGGTTCCGAACCTTCCGGACGAACAACTCCGGGCGGCAGTCCGGATGGAGCTGGGAAACTCCGAACCGGGCGCGGTTTATCGAATTATCAATGTTCAACAAGGGGAACAGCAGCAATCGGTAAAATTGGCATTAATCAAAGACGCCGAGTTGGAGTCGTACCTTGACCGGCTCCGAAGCGCCGGGCTTACTGTCGAATGGGCCGGCCTCAACCATCATGGGCTCCAGAATTTCCTAGCTTTTAACTTTGATTTTTTTGAAGGTTCCGGAGTTGATCTGTACCTAACCTTAAATATCAACCATTCCGAACTGGGGGCGCTTACCGATACGGAACTTCTCTATCGGCGCGGTTTATTAATCGGAGCCAATCAACTAAAGGAAAAACCGTCCCGATATCTCCCGGAACTTATTGAAGAGATCCGGCTTTCACTGGCGTCTTATCAAAATGCCAATAACCTTCCGCTACCTGAACAAATTTGGGTTTTCGGAGAGGCCAAGCCGGAAAAAGAGTGGTTGGAACAATTAACGGCCGCTTTGGGAATCAAGTTCGTAGTACCGGATCAAACCAGGCTTTCCGGAGTAATAACCGGAAGCCATACCCCGGAAGTAGCGCCATTGATCGGGCTGGCTCTCGATGAAGCCTGGCTCTCCCGAAAAGATTGGCGTTTTAAGGCTAATGAACAGGTACGGCAGGAGCGGAACCGCCAAAAAATGCTGACTGCGACTAAGGCAGGCCTGGCAGGGATATTGTTGATTATCGGGTTACTTTTGGGAGTACAAGCACAGGCCATCAAAAACCAAAAGAACGCCGCTTGGTTTGACGGGCAGAAAGAGACGATCTCACGGCTCCGTAAGGTGGAAAGCGATACCGGTCAGAAAGTTGAGCAATTAAAGACCCTGGAAGAATGGTTAAGCCATCGCGGGCATGAACTGGAATTTTTACGGGTCCTTCAAGCAAGTTTGCCGGGAGAAACCAAAATAACCAATCTAGTCATTGAAGATGATGTTGTCAAAGGTTTATCCGGCTCAACCCGTTCGGTCTCGACTCTCCTGGCGAAGCTGCAGCGGACTCCGAAGTTGAAGACCTTTAAACTAAAAGGAGCGATTACTAGCGATAAAAACGGGATGGAACTGTTTCAGCTGGAAGGCAAGTTCGTTCCGGAGGAGAAGACGCCATGAAACTGACCAGCCGGGAGAAGGTTCTTTGGCTCGCCGTTGGGGCGGCCGTTTTCGGAATGTTTGTATTTAATGTTTTTTATACCAATATTGACCGCCTTAAGACAGTCGCGGTCGACGCCTCGGAATTAGTAGAAACCCGCCATCTGTTGCGTTCGGAGCGGAACATTATCGCCCGACAGGAGGCGGCCAGCGCAGCCTTGACTAAAATTCAGGGATTTTTTCTCGACGCCTCCGACCCTGAATCAGCCAAAATCGAACTGCTCAAAGAGGTGGAGAATCTCACCGGCGCCATAGGCCTGGCGGTTGACCAGAAAAACCTGCTCCAATTAGAGCCCGATGTGATCGGGGTAGCGTTGGAAGGAAGCGCGGAACCGGCTACGTTAGTAAGGTTTTTACATGCTTTGGCCACCGCCCGGCTGGGATTGGATGTTAAGCGGTTGCAGCTCAATGTCAATGAGAAAACCAAGGAATTAAAATATCAAATTATTCTCCAACTGTTATTGGTGAAAAAGAAGGCAGGCCAATGAAACAACCACGGGCGATCTGGATCGTTACTTATTCAATTACCGCGCTATTTTTGGGGTGGGCGGTTTTTTCCTGGTTCGAGGCTATTAACTACCATCCGTCCACCCCCAAAAAGGCCAAGTTGCATCAATATGACTATCAAACCAAAGTAACCGGGGCGCCTCTCTCCCGGTTTCAGGAATTACTTGAGGGGGAGCCTTTTTTTGAAAAACCGCAGGCCCCTATTATCCCTCAAGCGCCGAGGAGTGAATTTCATACGGAATTGATCGTCTTTGGCATAGTTAAGGGAGCAGAAAGCCGGGCTATTGTGGGATTGCAGGATGAGTCGATCCAGGATACCTGGATCGTAAGGCCCGGTTCGGTGGTGGCCAGGGAGACGATTGTGGCCATCGGTGCTAATTATATTGAGGTCCAAAATGAGAGCGGGATAGGGAAGGTGTTTTTGAGGGAGTAGGGAAAGGCCGGGAGGCAATAGGGAATAGGCAGTTGGTAATAGGAGTGGATATGGGAAGATAGGCTTTTGAGGCTTATCTTTTTTTATTTTGAATGAGGGGATGAGGATGTTTTTGAGAAAAACACTAAAGACCGGTATTGGTTCATGTTGAGCACAGCGTAACCGAATGTTCTATTTTTTACATTTTTTAAAGGAATTTCCATGGAAATGGCGAAGAATATGTTACAAATTTTTATGTAATTTTGGTGGTGGATGTTAGATTGTTAATTTTTTCAATAAAATTGATTTTTGAGAGCCAAACTCGGTTATACAGGACGGGTTTGGTTTTTTAATCGGTAAAATTCGACAAAGTTCGACAAGTAATTTTATTTAAATTAGCTATTTTATTCTGTTAAATGTTGCGGAGGGGTTTTGATGAAAAAATGTTTAATAACTGGCTGCATAATTTTACTTTTACTATTGACTTCATCAGGTGCAAATGCGGTGAATTACTATATTTTTATTGATAGAATTGATTCCTACTCATCAAATTTTACAATACCACACATTTCCGTAGGATTTTATTCTATTAAAATGCAAATTCAAAGTCCTGGTAGATGTGAGGTTTATAACAAAACAACTGGTGAACACGTTATTAGTAAGTTCTATGCTCAATGTGATACAAGCGGCACAGTTATCCTTCAACCTGGAGAATATAATATTTATGCTTGGCAACCTACTAATGGCGGTAATATAAAATTTAAATTTAGCACAATGAGTAACACAGATCAAATAACTCTTAAAAATGACAATTATCTAACCAACGCATATACCGCTAGCCCGGTGAGAATATCTTGGAATATGCAATCTAACCGTAAATATAAAATTTTTAATAATGGCGCCGATATAACAAGTTTAGCCGAGAACTGCTCCAATGGATATATTTATGGTGAGACCGCTAATCTTTCATTAGAAGAGGGAAGTTATCGTTTATATGTAATATCTTATGAAAACGAGTATAATCTCCCCAGTCCCGCAAGTAACTACATTAGTTTTACCGTCGACAACACCGCCCCCATCGGTAATAGTATATATATCAACAATCCCGGCGCACAATACGCCAACAACCCATTCGTTTCAATATATCTCAATGGATTTTACGATAACGGAAGCGGAATTAACGCTGTTAGTTTTGATTATAACGAATCGAACCCGACCTGGAACAATATCAATATGTCAAATATGACCGTGCCCTATATTTTTTTCACGGGCGACGGGCCGAAAAAGATAGCCGCTTGGGTTCGAGACAATGTAGGCAATGTCTCGAAGCCGTTTCAATACGAAATCATATTAGACACCAATCCGCCGGAAGATCCTGGTACCCCTACGATCGATAATCAAAACGGATTTTCCAGGGCAAAAAGTTTGCGTTGGAGATGGGAAGGCGTCGCCGATAACCTGAGCGGGGTAAAAAGGTATTGGGTGTATATTGACGGCGACGACGGATCAACATTTTCCGCATCTACCGATTCCTGTTATTACGACTTCGCCGGGATCAAAGACGGAATAAGATATTCCTGTAAGGTTAAAGCGGAAGATTACGCGGGAAATTTAAGCGCGATCTCGACGGCAAGCGAGGTAACGGTCGATCATACCGCGCCCGCAGTCGAGCTTTCAAATTATCCGATTCGCCTTAACGGCAATACTGCCATTTTTAAATGGGAAGCGGCGGTGGACTTGGGAAGCGGAATTCAAAGCTATGAAGTGGCTTTGACTGGTACCCTTCAAAACCCCGATCAGGTTACTCCACTAGAAAAAAACACCACCAACGGGCAAGGATATGCCTTTAACATCAAGGTAAATTCCAATCGCGTATACTATGCCTGGATACGGGCAGTAGATTATCTTGGAAATAAGGGCGACTGGACGGTTAACGGGCCATTCCCCGAGTTTACGATTAGCGGGCCGCCAGATGGGACATGTTCCAATAAATTGGCGGCGGATTTTTACGTAAGCTCAAGGGTGGGAAAAGAACTAGCGTTTGAAGTAGGATATATGATACCCGGAGATAATAACTCCATCAAATATAGCTCCTTAAACCAGACAACGATCAATTTCCTAGAAGGGGAATGGGATTGGTGGATCGAGGCCTATGAAGTCAAAAACGGGCAGATTGAGAATGATTCAAAACAAATCAGTGAAACTTTTCGCTTAAGAATAGATACCACACCACCTCCTGAAACAGCCAATTCTTTTGTTATTAAGTCTCGAACCGGGGAAAGGATTTATAATGTTGAAAAACCGGCTAACACATGCCAGGTTAACATCTCCGACTTTAACTTGAACGATAACCCTGGTGGTTCAGGAATCAAGGGAGTCTATCTTTGGAATGGAATATCAGTCCAATTACCCAGTGGAGCCTTGTATAAATCAATTAATGAAATAAATGACGCCGGAATCCCTTGGGAACTACCGGATCAAGACGGCGTCCATCAAATTAACATGCTGATCGAAGACAACGCCGGTAATACCACCTTGGTTACATATAATGTAGCCCTGGATCGGGTCGCTCCCGGTATGCCCCAAAACATCACCCACAGTTATAGCAATTGGGTCATGACCTTCAAATGGGACTCCACTGAACCGAATACGGACCTAGCCGAGTACCGGGGCTCATATATACTGCCCGGCGGGACTGAACAACCTTTCAGCGTTACCCCGGCGGAGACCAAAGAAGGGACCTATCAAATCGCAGTCGGCCTCAGCGCCAACCAACCGGTAATAATCACAATATACGCTGTGGACCGCGCCACTAACGAATCAGGGCCAGTTTCCCACACCGGCTGCACCCCGGCGGAACCGGGCAAACTGGAATACCTTGAGACCGGTTACGACACCGCCACAAACAGGCACTACCTCACCTGGAAACTGGCGGAACCGGGAAGCGCCAAAACCCATAAACTCGAATACGGACAAACCGCCGGCGAAGGGTTTATTCCCATCCTCGAGATAACCCCAAGCGCCGACGGGGTCTTTACCCATAACGCCACCGGGACTAACCCGGAGGACAAACTACAGCCCCACGCCACCTATCAATACCGGCTAACGGCATATAACCAAGCGGAAGACCGGACCTATAGCCCTGTCTTCAACCAAGAAGTAGCAAACCTGGCTCCGGTAGAACCGGATACCACCGAATTCGCCCCAACGGGCTACGCTTCGGCCAAAGCCATCTTCGACTATCCGGAGGTCAAAGACTACGATAACGATGCCGTAACCTATACCGTCAAATGGATCGAAGGATCCAGTAAGGATTTGAAAGCGTATCATGATGCCACCTGGGACACAGAGCTAGGCAAATACAGGATTAACCTTGAACCGGGCAAACATGGGACAGGTTACTCCTGGTACCTGGAGGCCAAAGACAGCTATGGCGCTACCACTACCAGCGATATCGTTCAATTTAATTTGGATGTCAACAACCCGGCCATTACCTTGGAAAAACCCAAGAGCCTTTATACAAACTGGAAAGAACTCAAAGTCAGCGCCAAAGACGACCTAAGCGGTATCAAAAATCTCATATATCAAATTGGAACCCAGGATCCTCAGACAGTCCAATTGACATCCGGAACCGATGGAGAACTGTTTGGAACAATCCCATTGGTTGAAGGAAAATATAACCTAAAAGCCACAGTGCAAGACCGGGCCGGGAATAGCGTTAGTGAAGACGTTAATAACCTCTGGGTAGATCATACCCTGCCGACCTTGGATAATAGCAGCATCGTAATTGATTTACCGACCAAAGACGGAGTATATCTTACCTCCGGCAAAATCCCGGTTACTTGGAAAGCAAACGACAGCGGTTCCGGTATTGCCGGTATCCGCTATTGGATCATGGGTAGTGGCGAAGAACCCGGCCAAGGGATCTACATCACCTTAAGCTCCGGCTTAACCGAGTACGCCCATAACCTGGAGATAGCAACGAATAAAGTTAACGATCAAAACTATCACCTGGCACTGGCCGTCATTGACAAAGCCGGGAATATGTCGGCTACCTACCGGCTTGCTAAAGGATTCCTCCTGGATATTACTCCGCCGGAAGTCGAACTAACCTTGACCGGACTCTACCCGAACGGCTCGAGCCTGTATCTAACCGATCTTAACAACCTACAAGCCTTACTAACCGTTCGGGAAGCAGAATCGGGAGCCACCGGAAGTTTCAACCTGATCGACAGCGCCACCAAAACTCCGGTAACAACCTGGTATGACTGGGAGAATGTTAAACAGGCCGTCTTAACCCCGGGAGCAAAATACCGGGTGGCAGCCAAAGCCGTAAACGGAGTCGGACTGGAGACCGACGTTTTCAGCGAAGAATTCATCTTTGACAACTCGGAACCGATCCTTTACGGACTGAGCGGACCGACTCAAGCTTTAAGCACCGGAGAAAGTTTCATCCTAAACGTAAGCGCAACCGAATACGAGACCAGCATCGACAAATACCGGGTCGCCATCGGAACCGAACCCGGAGCAACCGAATTTAGCGCCCTAATACCGGGAAATAAAAACGGCTGGCTAGAGATTAATACCAATAGCCTCCAGCCCCAACTCCGGATGGAAACCCCGGAGATCGCCGACGGCGTCTACCAGATTACCCTGGAGGCGGTTAACGCCGCCGGGCTCACGGCCCGTTTTAACGAGGAGAGGACCTTAACCGTCAATAATAACCAGGAACGAATCGTTGTCTCCGACCAAGGCCCATACACCATGTTCGCGGAGCAGCTTACCGGTTGGTGGAAATATAACGGAACAAAGATAGTCGCCGGTTACCGGTTCCGAGTTTTAGACCAAAATAACCAAACCGTCCGGGATTGGCAGGAGACCATTGAAAATATGGTTACAATAGATCAACTCCAATTGGAGAACGGTAAAACATATCGTTTCGAAGCCCAAGCCATCTTCAAGGAAAATTTGTTATCCGAATCTGGATTTAGCGCCGGAGTAACAGTTGATACCACGGCTCCTGTAATCACCGAACTGAAAACGCCGCTCTATACCGCGCCAAATGATTTCGGATTCGACTGGGCGGGAAGCGATGACTGCTCCGGAATAAGCCGGGTCTTGGCAGCTGTCGGGACCGACTACAACCAAACCGATGTCACTAAGGGGTGGGTCGAAGTCGCCGGTAACAGCGTCAAATTATCCCGAGACGCCAACGGGGAACCAATAATCTTTGATTTAGATAACACCAAACGGTATTACCTAACCCTGCGTCTGGTCAACGGGGCCGGATTGACCGCCGAAAAAGCCGCACCGGGGGTAGTTATCGACGACACGCCGCCCCCCGCACCGGTAGTCTTTGACCAGGGAGGGTTCATCAATACCAAACCGGAACAACCAATGGAAGCCCACTGGTTCTGGAGCGAGCCGGACCCGGAGAGCGGTAGCAGATACCAATGGACCATCCTGAAATACGGCGAAAAAGTTAATTCGTTAACCCAATGGCAAGATGGAGACGACAGTAAACGGATCTCCTTGACCATGGACGATTTTTCCCGGGAACACGGTGAAACCTACTACTTCGCGGTTAAAGCCACCAATGGGGCCGGACTGTCCAGCATCGGATATTCAGACGGCATCATGGCCGATGCCACCGCGCCATATTTACTCCAAGTAAAAGTGCTCGACGCCACCAATCAAAGCGGCGCAGAAGAGATTAACTATGTAACCGATAGTAATAAAGCGTTACGGCTTTGGATCGACTCATACGATCCCCAGTCCGACGTGGCCTACTACCTCTATGCTTGGAACATACCGGAAGAGGTAGATCAGGCCGAACGAAGCTCCTCCAGCGAGGAACCGATTATCATTACCAACCCGAACTTAGTTGAAGGGGCAATCAATATCTTCCTGGGTGAAACAGTCAACCAAGCGGATATCACCTCCCCGTCCGGCTATTCCACCGGAATCGTGATCGACAGCGAAGCGCCGGTAATTAGGAACGTCCGGGGCGGAGTCAGCGGAGACAGCCTCCTCTTTGACTGGGATGTGGAGACTTCGGCCTCCCCCATAGTCCGTTATGAATATGCTTTTGTAAAAGAAGCAAAGGTCAACTCAATCACCGCCGACGATTGGAAGATAGCCGAGGATAAAAGCATTGACCGGCGGTTAACCTTAGACGCCGCCGCTTACCCAGACGGCAATTACTGCCTGGTAGTCCGGGGTTACAATGCTGCCGGGACCTATTCCAGGCGTGACGCTGAGCGCCAAGAGTGGGGCGTCAGCAATGTAATCACCCTGGATCGGACCGTCCCCGTGATCACTACCGCGGTATTTCCGAAATATGCGGATGAACTGATTAAAATTAGTGCTAGCGCTATGGATGAAGGTTCGGGAATTGACGGTTACCAATATACTGTAGGGACTGCCGCCAATCCGTTCCAATTCAGCGGCGGATGGATTGACCTGAAAGACCAAAGCAGCACCGTTAATATTGAAATACCGACCAACATAATTCCACATAACACCGGAGTTTACACCATGGTTCGGGTGAAAGACAAAGCCGGCCTCTGGTCAACGCCCAAAGTCAGCGGTAAGGCTGTAATCGATCATACTAACCCGGAAACCCCGGCGCTTGCCTATGGGAGCTATACGACTAATAAGTTATTGCTGACCGGAATCGAATACCAAGCCACCGACCCCGAAAGCGGCCTAACCAATTACCGGTTAGGATTGGTTACCGAAATTGGCGGATCCTGGATCGTCACCAAAGAAGAACAAGTGCAAATGACTTCCGAAGGGAAATCGGTAAAACTTAACCTGGCAATTGCCGCGCCGGGACTTACCGAAGCCGGGACTTACTACGTGGCCTTGCAAGTCCAAAACGGGACTGGGGACTGGTCGGAGATTGGCTATAGCGGAAAGATTACGGTTGACAGCACTAAACCGGCGCTAGTATTTACTAAAGCCGGGCAAACGCCGGTTACCAACCACCCCCCATTTAACCTGGAGTATACCTTATCCGAGGAAGCCCAGGTGAAGGTCACCGTTACCGGCGCGGACGGGAGCGCCAAAGAGGAAACCATAACCGGAATTAACGGCGTCAATCAATATACTTTTCAGGAAGCGGAACCGCAAATCTACACCGTTACCGCCATAGCGACGGATAAGGCTGGTAATGTCGGCGACGGAACCGAAGCAACCAGACAAACAATCAGAGTCAATGCGCCTCCGGTGATTAGCCTAACGGGAGAAATTAAAGCTACATTAGGAAGGCCATTAACCTTTAAAGCCGATGTCACCGACCCGGATAGGATTGAAGGCGATAGCTTCACCTATGAGTGGTTCCCCGGCGATGGCGGGACAGTTTTGAGCGGAGCGACGCCGGAGTATAGGTATACAGCTTTGGGAGAATACACCCTAACCCTGACTGTGACCGACAAAGACGGCGGTAAGACAACCGTAACATCCCTTGTAAAGGTGGGTAACACCACTAGCGGTACTCTATGTATGGATGAGACCTGGAGCGGCAGCCACCGGATTTACGGCGATGTGATCGTTCCCGCCGGAATGAAACTGACGATCCAGCCCGGAACCGAAATTATCATCGACGGTATCCCCGGCGAGACCGGATACAATCATGCTTTGATTGTCAGAGGTACTTTGAACGCCCAGACCGGAACGGGCTTCACCTCAGTCACCGGAACAGTCGGCTGCTGGAGAGGAATCCTGGTGGAAGGCGAGGCAACCCTTGAAGGGGTCATAATTCGTTATGCCGAACGGGGAGTGACGGCGCTGGATGGTTCTAAAGTAACTTTGACCGGATGTAACTTTGAAAATAACCTAGCCGGTGTACATGCCTACGGATCTAGTCCGTCGATTAGCAACTGTTTGTTTAAAAACAATGTGTACGGAATTAAGGAAGACGCGAGCGGTAGGCCTGTGGTGACCGGTTGCCGGTTTACGGATAACGGGATTGACTATTACCACCTGGAGTTGACGGAGATTAATATGGAACAGTTGAACGGGATGCCGGGGAATAGAGGAAATAGCAAATAAAGGGTAAAGGGTAAAATGATTGCTTGCAGGCAGGTTGGAAGTTAGGCCGCCGCGGGTTAAAACCGGCTAAAATCGGCGGTAGGGCGGGATATTTGGCATAAAGCCCCATTTAGGGGGTTGAAGTTAAAGGAGCCGTGGGATTGATCCCGCGGCGGTAGGGCGATTGCAATTAGATACCATTTTGAAAGAGATTGATGATTTAGGGGTATGGAAAAGGAAGAATATCGACGTAATGCTTTACCGCCGCGGGTTAAAACCGCACGGCTCCAGTTAAGGGCAACCCGGTTGAAACCGGCTAAGATCAGGAGTAGGCCAAGCATTGGGAGAGGGAAAGATGAGACGGTCATATTATGAATTATATATTCATATCGTATGGACAACCAAGAATAGGGAGCCGTTAATTAATAAAATGATCGAGGAAGATGTCTATAAAATTAATAAAGCAAAGTGTTTGAAATTTGATACGCAAATAATTGCAATCGGTAATACGGAGAATCATTTGCATTTGCTGGCATCGATTAACCCTAATATCAAATTGGCGGAGTTAATTGGTGGAATGAAAGGCTCATCGTCGCATTTTATCAATCAACAGACTGATGATGGATTGTATTGGCAAGATGGTTACGGAGCGTTGAGTGTGAGTAAATCGGGGTTAAGATTTGTAAAACAATATGTGGAGAACCAAAAAGAACATCATCGGGTACAAAAAGAATTGCTAGAAATTTTGGAAAGGACAGAATAATGAATGTGCCGTAATGCCGGACCGCCGCGAGTTAAAACGCCACGGCTCCAGTAAAACCAACCCGATTAAAACCGGCTAAAATCGGCGGTAGGGCGGGATATTTGGCATAAAGCCCCATTTAGGGGGTTGAAGTTAAAGGAGCCGTGGGATTGATCCCGCGGCGGGAAGGCGATTGCAATTAGATACCATTTTGAAACGAGATTGATTGATTTAGGGTAATGGATAAGGAAGAATATCGCCGTAATGCTTTACCGCCGCGGGTTAAAACGCCACGGCTCCAGTTAAGGGCAACCCGGTTGAAACCGGCTAAAATCAGCGGTAGGGCGGGATATTTGGCATAAAGCCCCATTTAGGGGGTTGAAGTTAAAGGAGCCGTGGGATTGATCCCGCGGCTGGAAGGCGATTGCAATTAGATACCATTTTGAAAAAAGATTGATGATTTAAGGGTATGGATAAGGAAGAATATCGCCGTAATGCTTTACCGCAGCGGGTTAAAACGCCACGGCTCCAGTTAAGGCCAACCCGGTTAAAACCGGCTAAAATCAGCGGTAGGGCGGATTGCATATAAATATCATTTCAGAATGAGATTGATGATTTTATGGTAATGGATTTAATTGATAAAGAAGTACGATTGTAGGAGGAGTCCGAAATGAAATTTAAAACAATAATACTGTTGATTACCTTACTTGCCGTAATTGTGGCTGTCAATGTAACGGTGGCGGCCGGAGAAGGACGGCAAGTAACAATCACCAATATAACGATGAGCGCCAATACGGATCCGTCCCATCCGGGAACGCTTCTAAATGACGGAGACCCGGATAGTTACTGGGACGTCAAGCCGGATAGCGGTGACGGTTGGGTTGAGTTAAGCCTTAACCAAGCGGCGCTTATTTACGGACTCCAACTAAACGGCAATTTAAGCGCCGATGCCCGGCTCGGCGTTGAATACCAACAAAACGGTTATTGGATGCCGTTTCTGGGAGGAAGCATTAGGGCAATACCGGCTCAGGGAATCATCGACCTCTCCTACGATCGGGTAGTTAGCGATAAGCTCCGGCTCCGGCTCATCGGTTCCGGAGTCAGCGGTGGCCGCTTGGCAGAGATCAAAGTGTTGGGACAAGCCGCTACATCGGTATTTCACTTGATTGAACCGGTGGAAATCAAATATTCCAAAGACAGCTCCCGTACCGCTCCCTCTAAATTTCTAGTGGATCGGAATACATACACTTCCTGGAAAACTTGTCAGGACGACGGCGATGACGACTCAGACGAACTCGGCGACAATCCCATCTTCGAGGCCGACGCTTTTCACCACCATCGGGTTGGCCAAACCAGGACCGAAGACAGCCGTCAGGTTGAACTGGAACTGGGCGGGTCCTACCGGTTAAACAACATTAACCTATTCATAACCTCCGACTCTCAAGGGAGTATTACGGTTAAAACTAAATCCGGTCATAAATGGCAAACCGTAGGCCAAATTACATTAGCGGGTCAAGCAGGTTGGGAACGGATGGATCTTAGTCAAAAGCAGATCGATTCCGACCGGATCTTGATCCAATTCGAAGAAAGGCAAAATCATGGCCGTGGGCGCTCAGACCATTCCAAACGTTCCGGCGGCATCGGTGAAGTTGAAATCTGGGGCTATGGCGCTTATTCTGGCGCTCGGCATCAAACCCTGGTTTCCGTACCGCAACCGGTTAATCAGGCATTAAACTATTCATTTACTATTGAAGAAGACGGGATTACCGACAACCGGTTGGAACTGGCAGTCGCCGGTGAGTATGCGCATCCGGTAACGGTTGAACTAAACGGGATCCCGGTAAAACTCCAACCAACTTTGAAGATCAACGGTAATACCGTTTATCAATATTCGATTCCCGAAACAGATCTATGGGAAGGGGAAAACTTCATCCGGGTTCTGCCGGGTAATCAGGCATTGACTCTGCTTCAGCTCCAAGTATCTGAAGGATTAATCGATGCAGAGGTTCCGTTTACCATTGGGGGCTTAAATGATGGACTCCGTTTGACACCTGCTGAGGGAAACGGAAGCGACTTTAGTTTGGTGCGGGAACGCTTCATCGAAGCGGTGGAAATATATGCCCCCTCTAATCTGGCGGCGACAGTTTCCGCTAAAACCGGTACGGGACTGACACAGTTAACTCAAACTGAAACCGGAGACGGATATCTTTACTTCCAAGGAGGTGTCAGCGCAACCGGACTTAATATCATTAATCACACCGGATTACCCTTCGCCGAGATTAGGGTATTAGCCAGCGCCGACACTGACGCGGCCCCGGAGATAAAAATCATCTGGCCGATGCCGGTGGATCGCCCCGGGAAAGAGATTCCCGAATGCGATGATGACGACAAAGAATACGTTCTGGGCCGGGTCGACAATCCCGAGGCCCAAGTCTTCGTCAACGGAAAATCAGCTCGGCAAAGCGGACATTACTTTTGGATCCGCTTCAGCGAATTAGGCTTTAACTATGGCGAAATCAACATGGTTACCGTCAAGGCCATTGATCCGGCCGGACGGGAGAGTTCCAAACAAATGGAGTTCTTTTGGGGTGATACCCCGGAGTACCGGATTGACCAAAAAGATATCATTTACTACACCAGTAAAACCGCCTTTACTCTCAGCGGGCAAGTGGGAAGCAGGCAGTATCAACTATTTATCGATGAAAAACCCGTATCAATGGATCAAAAACGGAGATTCACAGCCGTAGTTACTTTAGAGGAAGGTTTCAATCTGATTCCGATTACCTTCCATTACACCGATAAAGGGCGTGAAATGCAATATACGGTTTACCGGCGGGTTGTCTCCGAATCAAGCGCGCCAAAACTGTATATTGATACGCCTATTTCCGGAACCTATTTCAATACAGCAACCTTAACTATCACCGGTACTGTCAGCGGTAACAATCCCACCGTCAGAGTGAACGGCCTTAGAACACCCGTAGAGAACGGCTGGTTCCGTTCTTTGCCGGTTCCGCTGATTGAGGGTAAAAATACCATCAAGGTGGAGGCGACCGATGGTTACGGACGGAAAACCACCCAGGAGGTAATAGTCTACAAGGACACCAAAGCCCCATTAATTTCAGAAATCACTCCAAGCAACGGGTTTCTATCCAATACCTCGCAAATTACCGTAAGCGGCAAAGTCTTCGATACCAGCCAAGCTTATGTCTATGTCAACGGCAAATTCGCTCCTTGTTTGAACGGCCGGTTTACGACCACTCTGACTTTAGTAGAGGGTGAAAACCAGATCAAAGTTACCGCCATCGATCTGGCAGGTAACAGCAAGGATTACATCTTTAGGGTGACAGTGGATACCATAGCGCCCCTGGAGTTCCGACCCACCGCCGACCCTTCCGGGTGGACCAACAATAACCGGCCGGCGATTAGCTTCGCTACTACCGACGCCACCAGCGGGGTCGGCCATTACGAGATTCGGGCGGGTAGCGGGGCATGGGTTACCCTGGTGGTTAGCCCTTACCGGTTTGCTACTGCCATCCCCGACGGGGAACAGACTGTCCAGGTGAAAGCGGTGGATAAGGCGGGGAACGAGACTATTGGCGAGGTTAAGGTTTACATTGATACGGTCCCACCGGCGGCGCCGAATGGGTTTGAAGTGATTCCCGGGATTGACCGGGTAGTTTTAAAATGGCGGGAAGTCGATTTAAGCGGGGAGACAGTTGGTTACCGGATTAAACGGACCCCGGCTTTTTCCAGTGAAGCTTTCAAAGAAATATTCCGTCCTGCAGAGATGGAAGATTTGAATCAGTTTATCGATGCAGCAGTAAATAGCGGAGTAAGTTATGCCTATACGGTTCAGGCCATTGATCATGCCGGAAATGTTGGCGCTGCAACCACCACCTTAACAGCTCAAATCGGAAGTGTTTCCCAAGCTGTCAATACCGGAGGCGGCACAGTCAAGTTTGATAGTGTCACAATTACATTTCCGCAGGGAGCTTTGGCGACATCCGGTCAAGTAGTAATCGAGGAGGCCGGAAGTTTACCGGAGAATATTTATGCCACCAAGTTAGGTTCGGCCTATAGCTTTACCCTCTTGGACGAGCAAGGTAAAAAAGTCCGGGCTGAATTCGATGAACCGGTGAAGTTAGAGATTAGTTATGCCGATTTTAATTTGCCATCGGGATTTACCGAAGAGGATCTTGGAATCTATTATTATAACAGGATAGGCCATTATTGGGAAAAATTAGATTATACAACTTTCAACTATGATAATGAAACAATTTCGGTAAAATTGAAACATTTCTCAGAATATCAAGTGATGGCTTCAAAATATACCTCGCCGTCGCTGGATTCTTATTACAATATGGGAGTATCGCCTTTCCAATCTTATTTTCAAAATAATGTGGAGAATGTTTCGCCGACCAGCGGTAACCTGGCTGTGAGCGCAACTGATTTAACTTTGCCGGGCAGGACCGGTAATGGATTAACTATCCAGAGGATTTATGACTCAGCCGCCGCCCAGCAAGAAAAGATGATTGAAGCTAATAATGAAAATAACCGCAAAACCCCGGTTGATACATTTGGTTATGGATGGTCCCTTAATATTCCCTGGATTGAACAAACCGATAAAGGAAAATTCATTCGTTTACCTCAAGGACAAACCATCAAATTCTCTGAGGTAGAGGAAACCAACCCATGGGATGAAGAAAATGAAGAGCCTGTTACCGAAGGGGATTTTGAGTACCATGAAGGAATTCATTTTAAATTACATTTCGATTTCGACAACGGTTATTATCTGACAATGAATGACGGGAGTAGATACGAGTTTGACAAAAGCGGTAAAGCTACCCGTTATCTTGACCCCAGCGGCAAGAATATAATCAAGTATGAATATAACGGCCGGGAAATTTCCCGAATTATACATTTAGTTGACGAGCAAGCCGGAAAAGCTCTTTATACCGTTCAATTCAACTACCAGAAAATTGACGGCGCTAACAAACGTCTGATTGAAAGCATCACCGTCGGTGACCGCACCGTACGGTATAAGTACAATCCTTCAGGGGTTCTGGCCGAAGTATATGACCCGATGAATTCCAACACGCTCAAGCGCAAGACTGTTTATTCATATGAATTTCGTACTTTTAGGCAAGGAGTCAAAGCGGATGATGATGAGATTTTTAGTTATTCGGTTGATTTATTAAATCAAATAATTTATCCGACCGGCGAAAAATCAACGTACACTTATGACTTTAGGAACCAGGAACATACAGAGACCATAACGGTGAAATCCTTCTTCGGTCTTTTTAAAAAGAAGAAAGAAATCAGATATGAAGGGACTAAATCTTTAGTTGCCAATAGATTGACAGCCGGAAAAGAAATTAATTATTCATATCAGATGAATGGTGAGATTGGCTCTATTAAAGATGGAAACTTTGTCCCCGCCCATACTTATATGCGGTCTACCCAGGTGACCGAGGGCGATCGAATATTGGAATACATTTTCCGTCAAATTGAAGGGAAGAAGTTAACCGTTACTCCGGAGGATATTGAGAATTATAATGGCCCAATAGCGGTGGAAATAGTGACCAAGATTGATAAGGGACGGGAGATTGAAAGAATCGCTTTTGATTATGACGTCCCTAAACGGGCTACAACATTACAGCAGCTATTCCGGGGAGGGGAATTAGTCTCCCGGATTATCAGTCAATATGATAATTGGGGTAATCAGAAGTACCGTTTGGATGAAAGCACTAATTTGGAGGAAACCTGGAGTTATTATAGTCACAATCTGTTTAAAAACTTGCCGTTAACTTACTCTCAAAAAAGTTATAACCGGGTTAAGAATAGATACGCTACGGTAACAACTACCTATCAATATGACAGCAACTTAGGCAAACCGTTGGCGGTAACCGTCAACGACGGTTCCGAAAATAAAGTGACCCGGTTTACCTATGATAGTTATGGAAATGTCAAGACCAAGGTTGACCAATATAACGATAATTTCAAGACCGAGATCTTTTACGACGGCCTTTATCAGACTTATCCGGTGAAACAGGTGATCTACGGGATCCGGGACGCGGACGGCAATATTACGGACATTGTGACCGAAACCGGTTACGACTACCGGACCGGGTTAAAACAGTGGGAGAAAGACCCCAGGGGTTTTATTACCGGGTACGAATATGACAAGCTGAACCGGGTCTTAAAAGTGACGCTCCCTGACGACGATCAGGACGATACTAACAATCCGTTCCGGAGATATATTTTCTATGACGATCCGGATGATCCGAAATTCAATACCAGTGAATTCATCAACGAAAAAGGGCAGAAAACCACTTATCAATTCGACGGCCTAGGCCGGTTGACCGAGGTTGTTCAGGATTCCCCGTTATATTCCGGCGGAGTGAAGACCAGTTACCGGTATAACAATATGGGACAGATCCAACAGGTTACCGACCCGCGCGGGAAAGTCACCGCTTACGAATATGACGGCTTGAACCGGGTTACCAAAGTGACTTATCCCGGCGGCGCCTTCGCCGCTCTTAGTTACGATGACGCCACTAATACGGTGACGGTTACCGATGAGAACGGCGGACAAGTTAGTGAGAGAAAAGACTGGGCGGGCCGCTTGGTGGAAGCGAACCAGTATTACGTCTATGGGGAAGATAGAAAAACTTATACCTGGTCCTTCGCCTACGACTCCCTGGGAAATAAGCTGCATTCGGTTGATCCGCTATTGAACCGGACGGAACAAGAGTATGACGCTTTGGGCAGACTGAAGCAGACAACTATGCCGACAGTTTCCGTGGTTTTACCTGGCAAAACCCTGCCCGAACCGTACCGTCCGGTTTTGACTTATGATTATGACACACCGGGAAATAGGACCGCCGAGGTCAGCGCTAACGGGAATGCGACCGATAACGGCAACCATCAGGTGGAATACCGGTACGATCAGTTAGGCCGAAAGATTAAAACTATAACTAAAGCAACGGATCCGGTTACCGGAGCGGTGGTAACCGCCGAAATGAAAGTCTTCTATGACGAGGTTGGAAATAAGGTAAAGACCATTGACCCGAAGGGCGGAGTACAGATTTATACCTACTCGGCCCGGGGTTGGCTCCTTTCGGAAACGGACCCGGCCGGGAACACCATCCGGTACCAATATGATGTTTTAGGCAATAAGATCGCTGTCACCGACCCGCGGGGCAATGGGACGGACGGTGAATTTACCACCTGGTATGTTTATGATGATTTGAACCGGCTCTCCCGGACGGTGTTGCCGGACAACACTCCACCGGCCAACCCTTACCTGAATCCGGAGGACAATCCCTATATCGAAACCGCCTACGACGAGGCCGGGAACAAGCTCTGGGAACGGGACGCCAACGGGGTAGCCATCCGCTACGGGTACACCGACCGGAACTGGCTTTGGAAAGTGATTGACGCTAAGGGGCGGGTACAGACTGAATATACCTATGACAAGAAGGGCAACCAGATTGAGGTTAAGGATGCTTTAGGCAGGACGGTTAAAAAAAGTTACGACAGCCTGGGACGGCTCCGGAAGGTTACCGATTCGCTGAATAATTCGGAGGAGTATTTCTACGACGCGGTGGGTAATAAAACCGCCGTCACCGACGCCCGGGGGAACACAGCATACTTCGCCTACAATTCTTTAGGCTGGCAGACCGGGATCCGGCAGCCTTCGGGGAACTTTACTCAATACCGTTACGACCCGAACGGGAACCGGGTGGAAACTATCGCTCCCAACGGTTTGTCAACCAAGGCGCGCTATGACGAGTTGAACCGGGTGATCGAGAACAGCGACTCCCTGGGTCATGCGGCCAAATTTAGTTACGATCTAACCGGGAACCGGAGCTGGTCACAGGATCGGCGGGGAACGGAATGGGTGTATCAATATTACGCCAATAACTTGTTGCAACGGGTTGAAGCGACCGGAGTAGACGGAAGCGGCTATTGGGCCGAATATACCTATGATCAGGCCGGGAACCCGAAGACGGTCAAAGACAACGGCAATGAGATCAATTACAATCTGGCGGACGGGATCTATGTGTCCGACCCGTTGAACCGGATCAATAATATCGAACGCCGCTTCGACGGAGTCACCTACCGGATCGCTTACCAATACGACCCGGCCGGGTTGGTCAAGGGTATTTTATACCCGGAAGCCAAGTCGATGGTTGAGTACAAATATAACGACTTGAACCAATTGACCGAAGTGGCCGGGTTTACCAAGGTAAACGGGATTAACTATAACATTGATGGGAGTCTGCAAGGGATCAGCTACGCTAACGGCGCGATGGCGGTTTATAACTATGATCCGCAGGTTCTAAGAATGAACCGGCTGAAAGTGGCTGTTGCCGGACAAGAACTTTTAAATCTCAGTTACACATACGATGAAGTCAGTAATATTAAGACCGTTACCGACAACGGGAAAATCAAGACTTACGAGTATGATAAGAACAACCAGCTTATTAAATCGATAACTCCCGGAAGCTTCATGGAGACCGATCCGACTCCGGGAACCGCGGCCTTGAAAACCGGCGATACTCTGGGGAACGGAATCTTCGAATTCACCCCGATACTTTCGGGATTGATGGGTTTGGACTACTATGCTTCGAGTATCGGGATTGATTTCGGAGGCGTAGCGCCGGGTGTGAAACGGATTGAGTTAGTACCCGATAAGAATTATGCAACCCACCGGATCAATGAGAATACGATCGCGTTATATGTTTCAAATGATAACATGAACTACACCTTGATACCCCGGATAAGTTGGGAGTATCAAAAGAGCGACAAAGGCATTGTTACCTTAACAACCAAAGAAAAAATTGCAACCCGGTATCTAAAATTACATATCAAATACGACGAACGGGGTCGAAACTTTGAACCGGTGAACAAATCCACCTTCTTAAATGAGATCGCCAAGATGTTACGGGTGTATCAGGAAGCGACATCTAGAGCTGAGGAGTATCAGTACGACGCTAATGGGAATCGGAAGTTGCTTAGGGTTACTTTAGTTCAGACAGCGGAATTTACATCGCAGTATTACAACAATACGGATCGGCTGAAGACTGACGGAAGATATGCCTTTGCCTATGATAACGCCGGTAATGTAGTAAAGAAGGGGAATACCTTCAAAATATCCGAAGATATGGTAGATTTTACGCCCCGTGGAGAAGGTGTGGAATATTGGGAGTACAAGTACGACCTATTGAACCGATTGATCAATGTAACTAAAAATGGTACGATCGTATCGGAATATGCTTATGATCCGGAAGGATTGCGGGTCGTTAAGAAAGCCAAAGGCGAAACTACCCATTACGTTTTCCAAGGCACGGAACCGATCTTTGAAAAGAGAATAAATGCCGAAAAAGCCAAGAGCAATGTTTATGCTTTAGGCAAATACCTGGCGAGGGTTGACGGGGTAATCGGAGATGCGGAGGCTAAGAAATACTTTTATCACACCGATCACGTTGGGTCGATTCGAGTAATCACTGACCAGGCGGGTAA
>JAEZJK010000100.1 GCA_023415835.1 Bacillota bacterium | reverse complement strand
CAATTTCAATTATTTTACCGGCGATTTCCATATCATTCTGGCTTAAATTAAATGGATCGTAGGCCATTCCACCATCTCCGGTCGTTAAAACAAGTTTTCCCGTTTCAGGTGAAAAATTTAAGCTATTAACACCATTATGATTAAAAAACGGCCTTCTTAAATTAAGTAATGTCCGCCTCCTTTGAGGTTGGCCATTCGACTGTAAAATCCATTCTTCAACTGTATCAATATGGTCATATTGAATTTCTCTATTTATCCACTTTAGATTCAAGGTTTCGGGGTCACACGGGTTAGGCTTAAAAGATTCAGGTAAAACCGCTGGATCTTGTCTGACGGCGTCTGGTTTAGTAAGAGCACCTGGACCTTGTGTTCCAGCTACTGAATAATGGAGATAAAACAGACCGTTATAATAAAATTCGGGATGAAAAGCTAGTCCTATTAATCCCCGTTCGTCATATCTGCCACCAGAAGCGCCTAGTTTTATGATTCGCGGACGGATATCTAAAAAAGTCCCTATAACTCCGTTCCTTATGTATAAGATCTCTCCGATCTGGGTTGCAACAAATAATCCTTCGGTTGAGTCACCCGGAAGTATAGTTGTTTTCAAAACAGTGGGTATATTTATCTTACTACAATGGGCCGTAGGCTAACTTTGACTTTAATCAAGGAACTTTATACTCCTTCTTATTGCTTTCTTTTATAAGAATATGATTAGAACTGTTCTATTAGTACCCAATTGGGGCCGGGAAATCGTCTGCACCAGCATCGTAGGAATCCAGGGTGGCAACGAAGGGTAGTTGCGAAAAAGATTTTAAACCCCTACAGACGCCGTTGGCGTAAGAACGGGAGATATTCTTCTCCTTAATGAGATAAAGAAAGAAATTTTTAAGTTCCTCTTGGCCTAGCTCCTCGGCTGAGCGGTGAAAAAATTCTTCGAATTGACGTAAATGGGCCAAGTATTTATATTGGGTTCTGGGACTGAAACCCCTTAATTGCATATCTTCCTCCATTTGCTCCGAAATTCGGACATAAAAAACCACTCCTTTAGATTTTTTACAACTTTAGAGTTGCAAGATAGATCTTACAGGAATGGATGTAACTTTGTGGAATTACTTTGGTAACTGTAGTTACCTCTTGAACTCCAAAAAAAATTCTGATATTTACTTTCTTCCTTTGGCGTCATATAATAAATAGTAAATAATTGTAACTCGATGAGTAAGAAAAGTAAGTACCCCGCAGAAATCAAAGCGAGCCGCTAGTGGTGAGAGTGCGGTATGGATGCCGGTACCGAATGGCCTTACGAGTGCAGCCTGAAAATAATCTTCATGAGTAGGCGTTGCCGGGAATTTCGACCCGTTATCAATTGAACCTGGATGATAGTCCATGGTTAAAAGCCGGGCATTTTCTAATGCCAATTTGGGTGGCACCGCAGGAGGTTAACCTTCTTGTCCCATGATTTTGGGATGAGAGGGTTTTTTATTTCTACTTGAAAGTTGGTGATGGATATGGATGATGGCTGGTGGTGGTTTTTCTTTCTAAAAATTATCGAACGGAGGAAAAATTTATGGAAAAAAAGCGTATTCTTACCGGAGACCGGCCAACCTCCCGTCTCCATATCGGCCATTATGTTGGCAGCCTTCAAAACCGGGTCAACTTACAATATGATTACGACACTTTTCTTATTATTGCCGATGTTCAAGCCTTAACCACCCATTTTGAACACCCGGAAATTTTGAAACGGAATGTGATGGAGGTTGCGCTGGATTATCTTGCCGTCGGTATTGACCCAGAAGCGTCAACTGTCTTTGTTCAATCGATGGTTCCGCAAATCGCTGAATTAACCGTATTTTATTCAATGCTGATTATGGTCAATGTGCTGCGCCACAATCCCACGATTAAAAGCGAGGCTCTCCAGTACGGATATAAAGATCTGACTTATGGGTTTTTAGGTTATCCAGTCAGTCAAGCCGCAGATATTACTTTCTGTAAAGCAAACCTCGTTCCGGTGGGTGAAGACCAGATTCCAGTAATGGAGGTTACCCGTAAAATTGTCCGGCGATTTAACAGCTTATATCAACCCATCTTGGTTGAACCCGAAGCATTACTGAGCGCCTGTCCCCGTTTGATTGGTTTGGATGGGAATGCTAAAATGAGCAAAAGCATGAACAATGCTATTTTCCTATCCGACCCAGCCGAAGAAATCCAACTCAAAGTCTGCCAGGCTGTAACCGATCCCGGCCGGATAACTTTAAAAGATAAAGGAAATCCTCAAATTTGTACAGTTTATCGGTATCATCAACTTTTTAACTCCGGGGAAGTAGCGAATGTCGAAAACATGTGCCGAAATGCCTCTATCGGTTGTACTGCTTGTAAGAAAAATATAGCGGAAATCCTCAATCAATTGCTAGCGCCAATTCGAGAACGACGTCAATTTTTCGAAGCTAGGCCGGAAAAGATCAAGGAAATTCTAGCTGCAGGAAACCAACGGGCTCAGAAAGTTGGAGCTGAAACGCTCCGGGAAGTAAAAGAAGCGATAATGATTGATTATGATTAAACGATTATAATATCAAACCAAACCAAGGGTATCATTCGCGCAGAGAAAATTGGCCAACCTTAGCTAATACTCTGCGCCTTTGCTCCTTTTTGCATGGTGTTATTATTTGCACTAACGAACGAACATTTAAAACTCTTGCCTGATGCCTATTGCCTCTTTCTTTTTACCATTTAATACTTAAAAAACACATGGTCCCCGATGGCCGCCGTCACCGCCTGCGACCGGACCCACTCATTCGTGGTCTTATCCGGATTATAAAACCCGTTCGCCCCATTACTGGGATCCGATCCCGATAGAGCCTGTACTACCGCTTGATAGGCGCTGGAGCTAGCCGACGCATTGATCCGGCCGTCTAACACCGGACTAAACTGGTAACTGCCGTTATCAACCTGATAAATAATGCCCGCAATAGTATCGGGATAACGCGAGTCCTCCAGGCGGTTTAAAATGGTGGCCGCAACCGCGACTTGTCCCAAAAATGGTTCGCCTTCCGACTCCGCTGTAACCAACCGGGCTAAAAGATCAATTTCGCTTTGGCTTAGGTTAAAATTATTACCCGAATTATTTCCCGTGTTATTATCCGAGCCTCCGCTTTCAGACGATGTTTGAGGAATCAGGAGTTTTTGACCGGGATAGACCGATGAAACGCTCCATAAATTATTGGCTGCAAGTAATTTTTCCAGCGACACCCCATACCTTTTAGCTATTAGATATAACGGATCGCCATATTTTACTATGTAGGTTATAGAATTAGCACCGGACGATTCATTACTTGACACGGGAACCGTTAAAACTTGGCCTGCCTGAATACTCGCTCCGGAAAGCAGGTTGGCTTCTTGGAGCTTTTTTACAGTGATCCCGTATTTTTGAGCTATACTGTAGAGACTTTCCCCGCTTTGAATCCGGTGGGTCAAGCTTGGCTCGGGAATCGTTAACCGCTGGCCCTTCGTTACATAGTTGGCGGATAAGTTATTGGCTTCCTTTAAAGCTTCTAACGATACCTGATAGCGTTTGGCGATTATTAACAGGGAATCGCCGGAACGCACCGTATAAGTTGTACTATCTGTCGTTGCCGAACTTGTCCCGGCTATTTTCAAAACTTGTCCCGATTTAATCTGGGTAGTTGTTAAACCGTTATTTTTTTGGAGGGCAGTTACTGAACTCCCATAACGTGCCGCAATCGTATAAAGGGAATCTCCGGGTTGAACGTAATATTTTTCACCACTAGCGACACCGCCACAAGTTAAAATAGTAACAACCAAACCGGAAATAAACCGTTTAGCCGTGGTGATCCGCATATCCAGTAACACTCCTTTTCACCACGAACTAGCTAGAGAATAGGATCAATATGTAACGAACATCGACATCTGTTACGCCCGGACGTGGTTGAATTATTTTCTTGGCCTAACAGTTCTTGACAATATTGTGGTTTCCTCTAGGAAAACAGTGGTTATTACCTATTTAAGTGAGTAAAATCATCCCTTAAGGCGAAATACAATAATCCCCCCAACCATTAACCCGATTCCGGCCAATTTGGTAAGGTCAAATTTAATCAAAGGAACCCCGAAGCTCCCGGTGCAATCAATCAAACAAGCAACAGCCAGCTGGGTGATGAGTAGGGTCGCGATGGTCAAAGTCGGACCGATTGCCATGACTCCCTTAATGATTCCGAAAATAATAAAAGCCCCAAAGAAACCGCTCAGCAAATAGTACCAATTAACATCAAGCAACTTTTTAAAACTTCCGTCACCCTGGAACCATAGAAATACCAAAGTCATTGCCAATCCCATCAAGTGAACCAGCGTATTGGTCTCCCATAAACCGGCCTTCTCCGTGATCCTGGTATTAAAGACACTCTGCAGGCTGATTAAAATCCCTGCGATTACCGGAAAGAACATCCCATACATCTACGCCACCCCTATCTATTCATAAATGTTTTCGCGAGCCAATCCTCTCAACTTATTATGATCCAAAACAGTAATTACCCCCCGATCGTAGTCGATGATCCGATTAGTAACAAACTTTTGGATTACCCGTAGTAAGTGACGGTAACTGGTACCTAGCAGCATCGCCAATTCCGTAACCTTTTCCACCTTGATTTCTTCCTTTAACGAACCAACACCAGGATCCGGATTCACCGAAAACAGGTAACTGGCAAAACGGTTTTCCAGCGGACACAACAAATTAATCGATGAAGTGATGGAAAAGGTGTATAGCTTATGGCTTAAGTTTTGGATAACAAATCTTAAAAACTTAGGGTCATTATAAGCGTGTTGGTATAAATCCTTAAATTTGATCCCGATTAAAAGCGCATCCTTTTCGGCTTTGACATTGGTTTTTACTGGATATTTGTTTAAAAACTCCAGATCCCCGATGACACTGAGCGGTTGGTTAAAACGTAATAACAATGCCTTTCCGTTCTCCATGACTTTATAAATCCCGATTTTACCAGAGACCAAAAAATACAGGCTATCTAAAATATCCGATGCTTTGCTGATGGTTTCATCTTTAGTAAAGGAATACAGCGCCATCAAAGATGACATTTCTTTTTCAAATAAATCCGTTAAGCTATATTTTTGAACCAACGAAAGTAGTAACTTGCTATCGAATAATTGTTTCACAGCCATCCCTTTCCAAAACATAAACCTATAATTTAGTATACCTTATAAAATAAGCAGTCGAAATGACAGATGTCATATTCATTACTGAAAAATATTTTTTAGCAGGTATTAGCCTAACACTGTGGAATTATTTTAAATAATTTTGTATGCCCCTACATAAATTGAGGAACATTGAGATCAAAGGAGTGGCTACTGTGGAAACAAAGGTACTTAACCAAAAGTTACTAGATGATGCCCGTTTTTGGAAAGGAAAGAACGTCCTCCTTCCCAACTATGATCGAACCAAACTTCCGATTAAGTCGATCTCTTTTTCAGCCGGCAAAATGGCTTACGGCCATACCGGGGACATCCTCCAGGATCTGCTCAACCAGGATCCGCAGGCCGGTTTAATGGTCGGAGTGGAGACTTACACTCCCAAGTACGTTACGGAACTGGGAACTTCCGATAACCTGATGACCCAATTAATCTTTGAAAATGAAAAAGGGAAAGTTGTCCCGAAGATTCAGGGCGCGATCCCGTCGATGCTTTTTATCGACGGTAATACCAACAGCCTTGCTTGGGCCAAATTAATGGAATACGCCCGGGATCCTGAAGTGCAATTCGCTACGATTAACGCTCCGGAGGGAGTGTACGGCGTTATCTACGACGGTGGCGAGTTCGCCGAACCGGTTAACCCGGTTTTAAAGAAAGACATTGAGGAGGGTACCATCAACTCCGATCCCGCTAAGTGGACCGCTTTCGCCCGGGAACGTTTTAATGCCGGTTTGAAGTTCGCCCTTGTAAGCTGTACCAACTTCTCAGGAAACGGCCATTATACCGGCGCTACCGTTAGAACCGTCGCCAAGGCCTGGGAGGAAAAAGGATTCGCCCCGAAGGGCTTTGTTAAATACCTTTCCGATCCTAAACAATTCAGTTTTCCAAACTGCATGATCGACCGGATCGCGGTTCCACCGGAAGAAAATACTCGCCGCGTCATGGAAGAGCTTGGTGTCCGTTCCAATCTGGTAGTTACCGAAAAAGTCCGCTACTGGGCGGTAGAGGATATCTTCCCCGCGGGCCGGCCCCGTTTTGAAAAGGCTGAAGGCGTTTTCATGGAAGAGAGTTACGCCGAGGTCAAAAAATATGAAGATATGAAACTCCGGATCCTGAATATGAGCCACTCGGTAATTGCCGGATTGGGAGTGCTCTTAGGCTACCGGGGCAATTACGGCATTTATAAGGCGATGCAAGATAAAGAGATCACCGAACTGATTAACCGGATCATCGCCATCGTCATCAATACTGTCGAACGGCCGAAGAAACTGGATCCGCGCGACTTCGCCAAAGCCGC
Organism: Bacillota bacterium; assembly: GCA_023415835.1. Classification (GTDB taxonomy): domain Bacteria; phylum Bacillota; class UBA4882; order UBA8346; family UBA8346; genus JAAYHS01. Next base: position 4,434 of record JAEZJK010000100.1, on the reverse strand, counting down.
TATCGAACGCTTAAATAATCCGAATATCCCGGATGACCCGATGCGGATCGCCTTCAACGGCTCAGCCAAAATGCTCCCCCGTTTCATGGACACCTATTACGCCGGCCAAGCAAAGGGCCTCTCTCAAGCAGAGCTGGAACTGGTGTTACTGCCGGTAGCCGGGTTCCTCCGTTATACAATGGGAATTGACGACCAAATCCAAACATATAACCTTGAGGACGATCCTAACAAAGAGTTGCTGGTTGCTTGCGCCGCCCAAGCTAAAATCGGCGACCCCACTTCAGCTGTTGCCTTTAAGGGCGCTATCAGCCACAAGGGCATTATGGGCCAAGACCTTTACAAGCTGGGCCAAACTGGCCTAACGATGCAGGCGATGGTCGGAAAGATGCTTACCGGACCAGGAGCGGTGCGAAAGATTCTGCAAGAGTATCTGAAATAAGTAAGCAAGGGGCTGTCTCAAAAGAGGCAGCCCCCCTTTATTATATCAAAGCTTTACTGGCAACCGAACAACGAATCCCCGGCCTTGGCAACGGCGTTTTGCAGGATATCCTATAGAATGCTAAAATCCACCCTAAACGAAAAAACGGCGCCCTGTCCGACGCCGAAAAAGAAGGGTTATTTATTTCAATTAAAACAATCCTTTCGGAAATGACAAAGCTCGGTGGCAGGGATACCGAAAAAGATTTCTTCGGCAATAACGGCGGTTACAAAACCGTGATGAGTAAAAATAACGCCGGATTGCCATGTCCGGCCTGTAGTAGCCTTATCAAAAAAGAAAATTTTATGGGTGGAAGCGTTTATTTTTGCATGGAATGTCAGAAGTTAAATTTAGGCGGTTTCATAATTCCTTTTTTCTGGCTTCGCATACAATATATTGATAGACTAAAATAAAACCTACACTATATATTGTATGCGAAGATAAATTTTTGTAATTATGAAACTCACTCAAATTAATAACTGAGATCGTATCATTTAACTACTACTGGTTCGTGGATGGGATAATTTCTTTTTCACATAAATCCAATCAAGCCCTAATTCGCTTCTATTGATACTCCGCCTTAATACATCAATTACTTCTTTTTTCGGATGGGCATAGATTATTGGAATATCAATCTCACCCAATTCTTTTCTCACAGCCCAGGCCAGTTTTTCATCATCGATACTAAATTCCGCATTTACTCCCGGTTTGTTGCCTCTAGGATCAAGCCTGATCCACTTTTTGATACTCTGCAAGTAAACTCCATTTAATCCGTGTAATACTAGTAAATTCGAATCATCGTCTGACGATAGCCATTGATAACAAAACCCGGTTGGAATATTTAAGTATCTTAAGATAGCGGCCAACAAATGCGCTTTGGCGCAACAAATTCCGTGTTTATAAACCAACACATCGGAGGCTTTGCAGGTTACGGCATCAGCCTTAATATCTCCGGAATGAGCTATTTCGTCTCTAACATATTCAAATACTCTTTTAGCCGTTTCGATTTCATTGCTGTACTCTCCGGATAAGAATTTAGCGATCCCGATGATCTTTTGATTATCAAAATCAATCACCTCGGTACACCGGAGGTAATCTTCGAGATTTTGCGTTTCCAATAATAGTTCCATTAGTGCGCTCCTGAAAAATTTCTTAAGAACCAATCAATTACTTAACCCATGGTTAAAGAAAATAACTTACCTAAAACAAGATTTTCCTAATTAAATAGCTAAATCCAAAACAGATCGGAAGCACAACCAATGCCATCAATATCATTTTCAATAAAGGGTAAATTATGATGTTCCAAAACATCATAGTCATCCCTAACTTTAACATTTTCCCATTAAAACAAGGGCTTCGTTCTGATCTTTCATCTTCTCAAACGGTATTAAGTTACCCTCAATCTCCTCACCGTTCAAGATAATCCTTTGAACACCTTTTTGAATCCTATTCGAATTATCCACCCGAATCTTCAACAATTTACCGCGAAACTCCCTTTCCATCGTAAACTCCTTCCACTCCGACGGGATACAAGGGTCAATCCGCAACCCATTATAGTCGGGCTTCACTCCCAAAATCCCTTCCACCGCAGCTACTTGGACTGTAGAAGCGGTACCGGTCAGCCAATGCACGTGAGCCCGGCCATGGAACGGGCTCTCTTTCCCTTCGGTGAATTGGCAATGTACATAAGGTTCGGCCTCCCGAATTTCGGCGCGTTCGTTCATCTTGGCCGGGTTACAGTTGTTATAATATTGATAAGCCCGGTCACCCCGGCCCAGCATTGTCTCGGCTAAGATAGCCCACCCCTGTGGTTGGGAAAAGATCCCCGCATTCTCCTTAGTTCCCGGCAGGAATAAGATCATTCTAAACACCGGCAGCCCGCGTTTTTTGAACGCCGGAGACATCAACATTATCCCGTGTTCGGTGCTTAATTCTTCATAAACCTTATCCATTGCTATTATTCCTTGCCCATGGCGGGCGGCGCCGCTAATTACCCCATAACATTGAGGGTTTAACCAAAGGTTCGCCTCCTCATTTTCCTTGGAACCTACCACATAACCGTCCCCAGCGAAAGCCCTGACAAACCGATCCCCTTCCCAAGCATGTTTCTGCAGGTTTTCTCCTAATTTTGTCCATTGTTCCGCCGCCCATGACGCATCTTCGCTGTTTCCTTTATACCGCGCCAAATCGACAAATACGCCTAAAGCTAAATATAACTGCAATGACGCAAATACCGATTCCCCATCTTCCCCCAAGCGAATGCAGTCATTCCAGTCCGCTTCCAGGCCGAAAACCAAACCATGCTTTCCCAAACGTTCCAGGCTAAAATCGAGCGCCCTTTTTAAGTGGTTGTAAATCGTCCCTTGATCCTGATCGGCATAAGGGACCACTTCATCTAAAAATCCCCAGTCCCCGCTCTCCTTCAGATATTGCGGTACAGTCTGAAATAGCCACAGGGCATCGTCGCAACGGTACTCTTCCGGTTTGGGGGGAGCCGCTTTTCCCGGCTGGTGATCGAAACGGACCAAAGGCATTCCGCCGCCGTTTGAGACCTGACCGGAGAGCATATACCTTAACCGTTCTTTGGCTGATTCCGGTTCAAGGTGCATAATTCCCTGAATATCCTGAACTGTGTCCCTAAAGCCTAAGCCGTTCCGTAGGCCGCAATAAATGAGTGAAGCAGCCCTCGACCAGGAAAAAGTCATGAAACACTGATAAGCGTTCCAAGTATTAACCATCCTGTTGAAATCGGGATCGGGGGTATTTACCTGAAACTTAGCCAAACGGCCGTGCCATAATTTTTTGATTTGATCCAGTTCCTCCCCGGCCTTCCCCGGTTTCTCATATTCCCGCATTACTCTGCGGGCCGTTGCTTCATCGCCGTAACCGATGATAAAATATAATTCTTTTGCCTCTCCCGGAGCCAACTTCAATTCGGCCTGGAGCGCGCCGCAAGAATTACCGGTATAATTTAAAGAATTACTACAACTCCCTTTCTCGACAGCGACCGGATTGGCATAGGAACGATACGGCCCGATAAATTGCTCCCTACTACCGTCATAACCCGTGACTTCCTCACCCAATAGCCCAACATACCGGTAAGCCGTCTCCCCATCATTCCGGTTTTCGTTGATAGTCTGCAGGATCAGGTTCTTTTTAAAATAAGTCCGGGTTATAAATAAGGTGTATTGTAAATTGACCAAGTCTTGGTTCTCATTATTTTCGTTACTTAATTCCACATAATTGAAGATTGAAAGTTTTCGCTCTCTTGAATCGTTATTTTTAATTTTAACCGCCCAAATTTCACATTGCTTGTCTAGGGGAATGTAAAAAAGGGTTTCGGTCCCGATTAGATCGTAATTCGATGTGATAATTGTATAGGCTGTGCCATGCCTGCAAACGGAAGTGTACTCTTTCAAGCTCTTACCCACTGGTTGCCAGGATGCCGACCAGTAATCGCCATTTTCCTGATCGCGGAGATAAATATAACGTCCGGGTTGATCCTGGGGGACCGCGTTAAACCGGAACCTTAAGATCCGTCCGTCCGCCCCTGACTTTACAAAACTGTAACCCCCGGCGTTATTGGTGATTATCCCACCATATTCCAGGGAGCCAAGGTAATTGCTCCAGGATACCGGCGTATCCGGACGGGTAATAACATATTCCCTATTCTCATCGTCAAAATATCCGTATTGCATCTTTTCCCTCCATAACCACATCTTCCTTGACTTCGTTTTTTTGAAGTCAAACAAAATAGCAAATCACATCATGTTAATTTTAAAACCGATACTCGGCTCTGAACACGACTATTTTTTCTCGACATAACTATATAAGTTGAATTAAATTTCTAATATGCATCAGGTCCCTAAACCCGGACCTGATGGAAAGAATAATGAATTTAATTCAACTTATTACAGCTGTAATAGGATGAAATAAATACGAATTCGATCGTATTT
>JAEZJK010000086.1 GCA_023415835.1 Bacillota bacterium | reverse complement strand
CAAGGAACTTCCAGGCCAATTTCTTGTTGGGACTGTTTTTGTAAACCATATCAGCCCATCCGAACAACGCTCCCGGTCCCGGAGTCACTTTTTGAGATGGAAGCGCATATACTTTGTAATTAATATTAGGAGCATTGGTAGCTAAAAAGCCAGGAAGCCAAGATTCGCGGAAAATAATCGCGGCTAGTCCCTTACTAAAAGCTACTTCAGAATTTCCAACTTCCAAACTGGATACTTTATATTTATTAACTAAATCGCCATAAAAAGTAAGAGCTTCGATACCAGCCTGGCTATTAACTACGCCCTTACTCTTCTTGTATTTCGGATCGACCATTAAACCGTCAAATGCATGAAGCATCGGAAGGAACTTATCGGTGATTCCGGTCTGATCGCCCGAGTAACGGATACCATAACCGGACCGAATAACTTTGCCGTTAGCATCATATTTAGTGAGTTTTTTAGCATGTTCTAATAACTCAGTTAAGGTCTTCGGCGGTTTGTTTGGATCTAAACCGGCTTCCTTATACATATCGACATTGATAAACATATATTGGAAGTTGCCGCCTTCAACCGGAAAACCATATCGGGCACCGTTATATACACCAAACGGACGAGCGGTATTAACGATTTCCGCATCTACTTTTTTAACAATATCGGAAGGCATCCGATCCGCGAAATCATATTTACCAGCCCAGTCATGAGGAGCGCCATTAAAGAGATCCGGAGCTCCGGTACGGGCCATAAATGCGGCCAGATATTTGGCGGAGTATCCGGAGAAAGGAACGGTTACGACTTCAACCCCTGCGCATTCCGGATTAAGTTTGGCAAACTCTTTGCCAGCTTCGGCATAATAAGCATTGAATTTCGGGTTTTGCTCCCAGTGGGTCCAATAAACTAACTTAACCTTTTTAGGGGCTGCAGAAATTGTAGCCGCTGTGATAATTACTACTGTTACCATTAATAACCCAATTAACAAAGATCTCTTTTTAAATGCCATTTAATATCACCTCTTTGGTAGATTTTTGGTAACCAACAGCAATTTATAAAGATCATCCCCCCTTTGCCGAATGCAAAATTTACAAAAATAATCGGAATTTAATTCTAATGAAATCAAGTCTATTATATCTTAGGCAATAGACTTAAAACATTAGGAGCATCATTACTGCTAGCTTATATAAATAACTGGAAACGATTATTACCGGTATACAACAGGTTTGGGTATACTTTATCACACAGTTTACAAAAATGCAACATTTTGATTTGGAGAGTTATGATTATCCTCTGTACTTAGGCCATATAAACTCCACCGTTAATATCCAAAGTGGCCCCGGTTATAAAACCGTCATATTGCGAAGCAAGAAACGCCACCCCATCCGCAATATCTTGTGAAGTTCCGGCCCTACCCAAGGGGATTTCCGAAATGGTTTTTTGAGCTGATTCATCAGTCGTATGGGTTTGATGGAAATAGGTCCCCAGGATCAAGCCTGGCGCGACACAATTAACCCGGACGCCCCGAGGTCCAATTTCAGTAGATAATGAACGGGTAAACGTAATGACCGCGCCTTTTGCGGTACCGTAAATTAAGGAACCGCCATGCCCGCCTTTACGACCGGCCAGGGATGCCAGATTGACAATAGCCGCGCCATTAGCTTTAAAAAGATACGGCAACGCTTCGCGGGACACTAAAACCATCGTTTTAAGATTCACATCCATAACCTTTTGATAAAAAGATGTTTCCATCCCTTCAAGAGTTTGCCGGCCAATAATATCCCCGACATTATTTATTAAAATATCTAGTCCGCCCAAACCCTCTACCGCTGTCTGGACAACGTTCTTAACGGTGGCCTCGACGGTCAGATCCCCACTGACATCCACCATTTTAATACCGAAGGCTTTTACTTTTTGGCGTAGGTCAGTCAAATCTTGGGCGGTATTTTGGGTAGCCCGGTGCTGGAACCAATGAACCGCAATATCGGCTCCACGCTTAGCAAGTTCAAAAGAGATCGCCCCGCCAAGGCCATTAGCGCCACCGGTAATTAATACTTTTTTCCCTTTTAAAGAACCCATTTTAATTCCTCCTTTAAGGTCGTACGACCCCTTTTTTCAATAATAGATTAGCCCGAAAAGAGGTATCGCCGGTAATAACTACCCCAAACGCATTTTTAGCCCGTTCATAATATTGGTATCTTTCAATGTGTTCGAAGCCTTGAAAGTCCTGTTCGGCTTGGATAATAATTTGGCGGTATTCTTCCCAAATCGGAGGAGCGGTTTCTCCCGAACCAACCGACATCAGGGCAGCCGGATATTTTACCGTCTTATCCAATGGAAAATAGTTCATCACAGCCTTGAGTAACTGAGGAAGCATTAGGCCGTCGCATCGAATTAGCTTCTTAGCACAGGTAGCCGCCGGAAAATTAGCGTCGGCCAGTACGATTTCATCGCTGTGACCCATCTCCATCATGGTTTTCATCAATTCCGGAGAAATGATAGCCGGGATATTTTTTAGCATTTAGAATAACCCCTCTTTTCTAGTCTAGTTAGATTTAGATTTGTATATACCTGTATTATACCTATATATTAATCCTATTTTGTCATTTATGCAATCCTATGCTAGATCCAAAATGAATTTTAATATTTGAAATACTTTTATAACTGTGATATTCTAAAAAAAAAACCGAACAAAACTTTTACAGGTTGAAGATAAGTTCTATATGGAGAGTGCCATGGAAGTAAATCGTGACATCAAAATTCCCTTATATGTACAAGTGTACGAACGTTTACTAAAAATGATCAGCGAAAAAAATTGGCAAGCTGGTGAACTCTTGCCTTCCGAACGCGAATTGAGTACCATGTTTAATGTTGATCGTCTCACAGTTCGTAGGGCTTTGAGTATGCTTGCCAATGAAGGTTTAGTTGAAAAGATCGCCGGGTTAGGGACCAGGGTAACCGATGTCTCAGTTCAACTTAGCGAAAAACCTCAATCTCATAACCTGGTATTTTTATTGCCCCTATTACCTCGGTTCGCAAATAACGCCTCCACAGACCGGATTACCGAACCCTTTAATTCCAGTTTGTTTTATAGCGTCGAAAAAGAATGTAAAAAGCAGGGCTATAATTTAATCTATACCACTATCAAGGATGATGAAGTTTTAACCGACCTTCTCAAAAGCCGGGGAATTATCGGTGTTTTATTCGTAAGTAAAGTTCACACCAAATTTATCAGCGAGGCCAGTAAGGTCAAAATTCCCGCCGTAGTTATCAATAACGAGTCCGATTTCTTCCCTACCATTAGGGCTGACCGTGAAAAGGGAACCTATGAAGCGATTAAATATTTGATCGATCAAAATCACCGCCATATCGCTTTTATTAATGGAATATCCAGCTATATTACTTCAAAAGACAGTATGCGAGGATTTAAACACGCTTTATCGGATGCCAATATCGATTGGAAACAGCAAATAATCAAGGAAAGTGATTGGACTTTCGAAGGCGGTTTCAACGCCATGACTGAGATTATTCAAGAACAGACCCAATTGCCTACCGCCGTCTTTGCCTGTAACGACATGATTGCTATCGGAGTAATAGAAGCAATCAAAACGGCGGGTCTTTCAATTCCTCAAGACATTAGTGTAATTGGATGCGATGCCATTGAGCAAAGTAAATATTGTAACCCAAAATTGACGACAATTAAAGTGAATACAGCATTAATGGCTAAAATTGCTTGTCAAAATTTATTTTTGTCAATTGAAAATCGTGAAATCCAAAATATCCAAATCATATTGCCAACAGAACTAGTTTTGCGGGAATCAACCGGACCACGATCCAATAAATGATTTTTTTAAAGATCCTGACTTATATTTTTCGCTTATAAGGGAGGTATAGGAGTCATGGTTCAATTCGAACAATCTTTCATTACTGATGTCTTAGTTATTGGGGGCGGCGGCGCCGGTGTTAGGGCGGCCCTTGAAGCCCATTCAAGAGGCGCCAAAACATTATTAATCACCAAAGGCAAACTAGGCGAAAGCGGCACCACCAGTTTTGAAGTAGCAGAGACTGCAGGGTATAATGCCGCTGACGGCTGTATTCCTGGAGATTCTCCGGAACAGCATTATCATGATATTGTTAATGCGGCTTTGGGTACTTGCGATAAAAAGTTGGCCAAAATTTTGGCCGACGAAGCCCCTCTTTCCCTAGCCGAACTCGAGAGCTGGGGCGTTCCCTTTGAGAAAAAGGAAGACAAACACTTAGTGGTAGAAGGGTGTTTCGCCTCCCAACCAAGGATGCATATTATCAAAAGACACTCCAAACCAATTTTAGAGGTTTTAGTCAACCGGCTGAGTTCCAATTCTATCCAGGTTCTGGAAAACGTCATGGTTGTTGACGTTTTGGTTCGGGACAATACTTGTTACGGCGCCTTGTTAATTGATTTTACTGGTAAATTAATTTTAATTCGAGCAGCAGCGGTAATACTCGCTTCCGGAGGAGGAGGCCAACTCTTCAAACTAAATCTTAATCCAAAAGACATCACCGCCGACGGTTACGGGATCGCCCTTCGGGCAGGAGCGGAGATTATCAACATGGAATTTATGCAAGCTGGGTTAGGCTTAGTCCATCCTGTCCCAAATATTCTTAATTGTTGGGTATGGTATCTTCATCCCAAACTCGTAAATGTTCACGGTGAGGAGTTTCTTTCAAAGTATTTACCCTCAGGAGTAAATCCTATAGATTGCATGAATGATAAAGCCCACCATTTTCCGTTCAGTAGCCGTGATCGATCAAAATACATTGAATACTCTATCATTAAAGAAATAAATTTAGGTAATCATGGTCCTCATGGCGGAGTTTATCTCGATTTTCGGAATATTGATTTGACTAATGTCTCCCCAGACTTTAAAATCATGTGGCAGACTACTAAAAATTGGTTTAAAAATCGCAGAATCGACCCCGATACTGAAACTTTAGAAATAGCTCCCTTCGGACATGCTATTAATGGTGGATTAAAAGTCGGGACCGATTGCGAATCCACTGTTAAAAATCTTTTTGCCGCGGGAGAAGTGGCTGGTGGACCCCATGGAGCAGACCGGTTAGGTGGAAATATGATTCTTGGCTGTCAAGTTTTTGGTAAGAGAGCCGGTCGCGTAGCGGCTGAATCTATCGCTGCTATAAGCAATCAAATGCCTAATGTTGATGATTGTAATTTCGAAACATTAAATGGAATCATCGATTCACAAGGTAAACTTAATTCTCTAAATATGAAAACTAAAATTCAAAATTTAATGAGCGCTAATTATTTGATAGTCAGAAATGAATCAGGATTAAACGAGGTAATTAATGAAATTCTCCATTTGAATACTCTGATTGAAACAGAAGGTTATGAGATTAAGTCTGCCTCTGATATGATTCAAGCCTTAGAAAGCCGGAATATGCTTGAAACAGCTTTGGTAATGGCTAAATCAGCACTAATAAGAGATGAAAGTCGTGGCAGTCATTTTCGTGAAGATTCTATTAACCCCAAACCAGAGTTCGAACATATCATTTCGTTTCAAAAATTTGATAAGGAGTTAAAATATAAAATTATCTAAGATAAAAGTTAAAATCTTTTTTAGTAAACACAACTTTCACATTCTTCAGGAACCGGAAATCAATTAGTGAATGCTTCGCGAGTACGGCAAAGCTGATTTAAGGAGATTGCACAGCAAAAAGCGGCTGAATTAGTCAATAAGGTCAAAGAAGTCAGAACAAGCAGTGAGGGTATCATTTGATGACCATACAAAAAAGACCTCGGAAATTCCGAGGTCTTTTTTGTTTTTTTTGTGGAATAACTAACGAGACCCGGACAGAGATTGGGTTGCATAAGAAATGGTCTCAAATCCACTCAACTTTCCTGGTTATACTGGTTCAAATACCGTCCCTCTATGGACTCCTTCACCTTTAAACTTTCTGGTTATTGGCCTAAGCCCGAGCCTACCTCTCAGCCGGTAACCTGCGTGTAAATGCACAAAGACCTCGATTACTCGAAGTCTTTGTTAAAAATTAATCCTGGCAACGTCTTACTCTCCCAGCCGGCTACCCGACAAG
>JAEZJK010000084.1 GCA_023415835.1 Bacillota bacterium | reverse complement strand
CAAGGAACTTCCAGGCCAATTTCTTGTTGGGACTGTTTTTGTAAACCATATCAGCCCATCCGAACAACGCTCCCGGTCCCGGAGTCACTTTTTGAGATGGAAGCGCATATACTTTGTAATTAATATTGGGAGCATTGGTAGCTAAAAAACCAGGAAGCCAAGATTCGCGGAAAATAATCGCGGCTAATCCCTTACTAAAAGCCACTTCAGAATTTCCAACTTCCAAACTGGATACTTTATATTTATTAACTAAATCACCATAAAAAGTAAGCGCTTCGATACCAGCCTGGCTATTAACAACGCCCTTACTCTTCTTGTATTTCGGATCGACCATTAAACCGTCAAATGCATGAAGCATCGGGAGGAACTTATCGGTGATTCCGGTCTGATCACCCGAGTAACGGATACCATAACCGGACCGAATAACTTTACCGTTAGCATCATATTTAGTAAGTTTTTTAGCATGTTCTAATAATTCAGTCAGGGTCTTTGGCGGTTTGTTTGGATCTAAACCGGCTTCCTTATACATATCGACATTGATAAACATGTATTGGAAGTTACCGCCTTCAACCGGAAAACCATATCGGACACCGTTATATATACCAAACGGACGAGCGGTATTAACGATTTCCGCATCTACTTTTTTAACAATATTGGAAGGCATCCGATCCGCGAAATCATATTTACCAGCCCAGTCATGAGGAGCGCCATTAAAGAGATCCGGAGCTCCGGTACGGGCCATAAATGCGGCCAGATATTTGGCGGAGTAACCAGAGAAAGGAACGGTTACGACTTCAACCCCTGCGCATTCCGGATTAAGTTTGGCAAACTCTTTACCAGCTTCGGCATAATAAGCATTGAATTTCGGGTTTTGCTCCCAGTGTGTCCAATAAACCAACTTAACCTTTTTAGGAGCTGCAGAAATTGTAGCCGCTGTGATAATTACTACCATTACCATCAATAACCCAATTAACAAAGATCTCTTTTTAAATGCCATTTAATATCACCTCTTTGGTAGATTTTGGTAACTAAATCCAATTTATAAAGTTCATCCCCCCTTTACCCAATGGGAAAATTTACAAAAGTAATCGGAATTTAATTTTAATATAATCAAGTCTATTATATCTTAGGCAATAGAGCTAAAACATTAGGAGCATCATTACTGCTATCCCATATAAATAATTGGAAAGTATTAATACCGGTATACAACAGGTTTGGGTATACTTTATCACATAGTTTACAAAAATGCAACATTTTGATTAAGAGAGTTGTTGATTACCCTCTAAACTTAGGCCATATACACACCCCCGTTAATATCCAAAGTGGCCCCGGTTATAAAACCGTCATATTGCGAAGCAAGAAACGCCACCCCATCCGCAATATCTTGGGGAGTTCCGGCCCTACCCAAGGGGATTTCCGAAATGGTTTTTTGAGCTGATTCATCAGTCGTATGGGTTTGATGGAAATAAGTCCCCAGGATCAAACCTGGCGCGACACAATTAACCCTGACGCCCCGAGGTCCAATTTCAGTCGATAACGAACGGGTAAACGTAATGACCGCGCCTTTTGCGGTACCGTAAATTAAGGAACCACCATGCCCGCCTTTACGACCGGCCAGGGATGCCAGGTTGACAATAGCCGCGCCATTGGCTTTAAAAAGATACGGCAGCACTTCGCGGGACACTAAAAACATGGTTTTAAGATTTATATCCATAACCTTCTGATAAAAAGATGTTTCCATCCCTTCAAGAGTTTGCCGGCCAATAATATCTCCGACATTATTTATTAAAATATCTAGTCCGCCCAAACCATCCGCCGCTGTCTGGACAACGTTCTTAACGGTAGCCTCGTCGGTCAGATCCCCACTGGTGTCCACCATTTTAATACCGAAGGCTTTTACTTTTTGGCGTAAGTCAGCCAAATCTTGGGCGGTATTTTGAGTAACCCGGTGTTGGAACCAATGAACCGCAATATCAGCCCCACGCTTAGCAAGTTCAAAAGAGATCGCACCGCCAAGGCCATTAGCGCCACCGGTAATTAAGACTTTTTTTCCTTTTAAAGAACCCATTTCAATTCCTCCTTTAAGGTCGAACGACCCCTTTTTTTAATAGTAGATTAGCCCGAAAAGAGGTATCGCCGGTGATAACTACCGCAAACGCATTTTTAGCCCGTTCATAATATTGATATCTTTCCACGTGTTCAAAGCCTTGAAGGTCGGGTTCGGTTTGGATAATTATTTCATGGTACTCTTCCCAGATCGGAGGAGCGGTTTCTTCGGGACTAACCGACATCAAAACAGCGGGATGTTTAACCGTCTTATCTAACGGAAAATACTTCATTACGGCCTTAAGTAACTGGGGAAGCATTAGGCCGTCACACCGAATCAACCTCTTAGCGCAGGTAGCTGCCGGAAAATTTGCGTCAGCCAGTACGATTTCATCGCTATGCCCCATTTCCATCATAGTTTTCATTAAATCCGGAGCAATAATTGCTGGGATAGTCTTTAGCATTAATCCAACCTCTCTTTTCTAATCAAATTTAATTTCTTTATATACCTGTATTATACCTATATATTATACCCATTTTCTCATTAATGCAATCCTATGCTCCAGGAAAAAGTATTTTAACGTTTGAAATACTTTTATAACTGTGTTATTCTAAAAAATGAATAAATGAAACCTTTTACAGGTTGAAGATAAGTTCTTTATGGAGAGTGCCATGGAAGTAAATCGCGAAATCAAAATCCCTTTATATGTACAGGTGTATGAAAATTTACTTAAAATGATCACCGAAAAAAATTGGCAAGCTGGTGAACTCTTGCCTTCGGAACGTGAACTGAGTACCATGTTTAATGTTGATCGGCTCACAGTACGCCGGTCTTTGGCTATGCTCGCCAATGAAGGGTTAGTTGAAAAGATCGCCGGACTAGGAACCAAAGTAACTGATGTTTCAGTTCACCTAAACGAAAACCCTCAATCTCACAACCTGGTTTTTTTATTACCCCTATTGCCTCGGTTTTCAAATAATACCTCGGCGGATCGGATTACCGAACCCTTTAATTCCAGTTTGTTTTATAGTGTGGAAAAAGAATGCAAAAAACAGGGTTATAATTTAATCTATACCACAATCAAGGATGACGAGGCTTTAACCGACCTACTCAAAAGTCGGGGAATTATTGGTATTTTATTCGTTAGTAAAATTAACACCAAATTTATCAGCGAGGCCAGTAAGCTCAAAATTCCCGCTGTAGTCATCAATAATGAATCCGATTTCTTTCCTACCATTAGGGCTGACCGTGAAAGAGGGAGCTATGAAGCGGTCAAGTACCTGATTAGTCAAAACCATCGCCAAATCGGTTTTATCAATGGAATATCCAGTTATATTACATCCAAAGACAGTTTGCGAGGGTTTAAGCTCGCTTTATCCGATGCCAATATCGATTGGAAACAACAAATAATCAAGGAAAGTGATTGGACTTTCGAGGGTGGCTTCAAAGCCATGACCGAGATTATTCAAGAACAGGCTCAATTGCCTACCGCTGTCTTTGCTTGTAACGACATGATTGCTATCGGGGCCATGGAGGCAATCAAAGCTGCAGGGCTTTCTATTCCCCAAGATATTAGCGTGATTGGATGCGATGCCATTGAGCAAAGTAAATATTGTAGCCCAAAATTAACTACAATTAAGGTAAATACCTCATTGATGGCTAAAATTGCTTGCCAAAATTTATTTTTAATGATTGAAAACCGCGAAATACAAAATATTCAAATCATTTTACCAACAGAACTCATTTTACGAGAATCAACCGCGCCGTTATCTAATAAATAATTTCTTATAATCCAGGCTTAGAATTTTTGTCTTTTATGGAGGTATTACAAGTCATGGTTCAAATCGAACAATCTATCACTACTGATGTCTTAGTTATTGGGGGCGGCGGCGCCGGTGTTAGGGCAGCTCTTGAAGCCCATTCGAACGGTGTAAATACACTATTAATCATCAAAGGTAAACTAGGTGAAAGCGGTACCACCAGTTTTGAAGTAGCCGAGATTGCAGGCTATAATGCCGCTGACGGTTGTATTCCCGGCGATTCACCGGAACAGCATTATCGTGATATTGTCAATGCGGCTTTGGGTACCTGCGATCAAAAATTAGCCAAAATCTTAGCTGAAGAAGCTCCCCTTTCTCTGGCCGAACTAGAGAGTTGGGGTGTGCCCTTCGAGAAAAAAGGCGAAAAACATTTAGTTGTAGAGGGGTGTTTTGCCTCTCAACCAAGGATGCATATTATCAAAAGACATTCCAAACCGATTTTGGAGGCCTTAGTCAACCGTCTGAGTTCCACTTCGATACGAGTTCTTGAAGAAGTCATGGTTGTTGATGTTTTAGTCCGGGATAATACTTGTTATGGCGCCTTATTAATCGATTTTACCGGAAAATTTATTTTAGTTAAAGCGGCAGCGGTAATACTCGCTTCCGGCGGAGGAGGCCAACTCTTCAAACTAAACCTTAACCCGAAAGATATAACAGCGGACGGTTATGGAATTGCCCTTCGGGCTGGAGCCGAAATAATAAACATGGAATTTATGCAAGCTGGGTTAGGCTTGGTTCATCCGATCCCTAATATTCTTAATTGCTGGGTTTGGTATCTTCATCCCAAACTCGTAAATGTTCACGGTGAGGAGTTTCTTTCAAAGTATCTTCCCGTAGGAGTTGACCCTATCGATTGCATGAATGATAAAGCCCACCATTTTCCATTTAGTAGCCGTGATTTATCTAAATACATTGAATACGCCATCATTAAAGAGGTAAATTTAGGCAATCATGGCCCTAACGGCGGTGTTTATCTCGATTTTCGCAAGATAGATTTGACTAATGTCTCTCCCGATTTTAAAACCATGTGGGAAACTACTAAAAACTGGTATAGAAATCACGGAGTAGACCCCGATACTCAAACTTTAGAAATCGCTCCCTTCGGACATGCTATTAATGGCGGATTAAAAGTCGGGGCGGATTGCGAATCCACTGTTAAAAATATTTTTGCTGCGGGAGAAGTGGCTGGCGGACCCCATGGAGCAGACCGGTTAGGTGGAAATATGATTCTTGGCTGTCAAGTTTTTGGTAAGAGAGCCGGTCGCGCAGCGGCTGAGTCTATTGTTGCTATAAGCAATCAAATGCCTAATGTTGATGATTGTAATTTCAAAACATTAAATGGAATCATCGATTCACAAGGTAAGCTTAATCCGCTAAATATGAAAACTAAAATTCAAAATTTAATGAGCG